>NZ_LOQI01000020.1 GCF_001517915.1 Oceanivirga salmonicida
ATTATCTTTTGCTATATTATTTGCATCAATTATTCTTTCAAATATTTTGTCAGGTTTTACTATTCTATTCGAATCATTATTATAGTAATCTTTTACTAAATTATTAAAATTTAATTTATGACCTTTCATTATTTCTTTATGTTGTAATCTTAGTGTATTACCTTCTATACCTAATTCTCTAATATAGTTCATAACTTTAATATCAGCATTAAATAATAATGAGAAAAATCTTATTCCATTTATTATATCATCTAAAGTAACTAATTTTTCATATTCTAAATGATTTAAATTAGTTAAATAATTATTTGTAAGGCTTGAATATTTTTCAAGAGACATTATAGCTTGTGAAGACTTAATAAGTAAATCAGCGATAGATTCTAATGTATATTTAAATTCTCCTTTAAATACCGTTATTTTATTTCTTCTTTCAGATATAGTTATAATCATATTTCCAGTTTGTTTAGCAATTCTATGGGCTGTTCTATGTCTAGTCCCACTTTCATCTGTTTCTATACCATGATTAGGTTGCAAATGTAAATTCGCACCATAAATTCTTGATATATTTCTTGAAATAACTATTGCTCCATCCATTTTGGCTAATTCATATACTTTTTGCGGACTAAAATCAGTATCAAGCGAAAATCCACCCTCCATTATTTCAGAGATTTCATCAGGCTCAGTTAAAATTATCAAAGCTCCCAATGATGCTTCTTTAATTCTGTCAACTGCATTTCTTAGTGGTTCACCTGGTGCTAATACATTAAAAATTTCATCAAATATTTGATTTTTATCTTTTTCTAGCATCAATTTATCCTTTCTACTAATTCTTTTATATTGTCTATATAATTTAGTTTTATATTAAATTTCTCATTTTTAAATTCTTTTTCCTGAATCTTAGGTAAATAAACACCAGTAAAACCTAATTTAATTAATTCATTAACTCTTTTTTTAATAAATGATACTGCCCTTACTTCGCCCCTAAGTCCTAACTCGCCTAAAACAGCTATTTTTCCACTAATTTCTTTTTTCTTAACTGATGAAATCAGTGATAATATAACTGCTAAATCACTCGCTCTTTCTTTAATTTCTATACCACCTGGTATATTTATATATACGTCATTCATATTAAAATCTAAATTCATAGATTTAGATAATATTGCTAATAATATTTCAATTCTATTTTTATCAAAACCTTGTATTATTCTTTTAGGATAACCATATATTGCCTTGGATACTAAACTTTGAACTTCAAATAGTATAACTCTACTACCTTCTATACTTGGAACTATAATACTTCCTATATTCTTTTCTTCTCTTGCAGATACAAAAAATTCAGAAGGATTTTTTATTTCGTTTATACCATTTTCTTTTATATCAAATATTGAAATTTCATTAGTTGAACCATATCTATTTTTTATACTTCTTACTATTCTATAATGATTATCTTCATCACCTTCAAAAGAAATTACACAATCTACCATATGTTCTAATAGTTTAGGTCCTGCCAATTTACCATCTTTAGTTATATGTCCTACTATATAAAATGAAATGTCAAATTCCTTGGCAATTTCTATTAATTTCAAACTACATTCTCTTATTTGGCTCACACTAGCAGGCAATGAATTTATCTCTTCTGAGTATATAGTTTGTATAGAATCTATTACAACTACTTTGGGTTTTTGTTCCAAAATTATATCTTTTATATATTCTAATCTAGTCTCATTTAAAATCAATAATTTTTCTGAATTAACATTTATTCTATCTGCTCTTTCTTTTATTTGTCTTATTGATTCTTCTCCTGAAACATACAAAGTTTTATTTGAACTTGAATATTCATTTAATAAACTTAATAAAAAAGTAGATTTTCCTATACCAGGTGCTCCAGTTACTAAGACCACTTCTGCCTCAGTTAAACCACCACCTAATACTCTATCAAATTCACTATAATTAGTTTTTAATCTAAATTCTTTCTCTATTATAATATCTTTTAATAGTTTAGGATTTTTTTTAGAAGTTTTATCTATGATAATATTTTTCATAATTATTTCTTCTTCTATTGTCCCCCATGCATCACAATTAGGACATTTTCCTACCCATTTACTCGTTTTATACATACATTCATTACAAATATAGTTTATTTTATTTTTTGCCATTTATTTTTCTTACTTTTTTCTCCATCATTTCTTTAACATTATCAGTTACAAAGTGATTTAATTCACCTTTATTTATAGCAACTTCTTTAACAACACTTGAACTTAAATATAAATATTTTCTTGAAGCATTTAAAAATATAGTCTCAAATTTCTTTTTTGTTAATAATTCATTTGTCAAATTTATTTGAACTTCATATTCATAATCAGATACTGCTCTTAAGCCCCTAATAAGTAAATCTATGTTTTCTTTTTCTATTAGGTCAACTAATAAGCCATCAAATGCAATTATTTTTATATTTTTCAAATCAATATTTGCTTCTATTAAACTTCCTTTTATTTGTTCTATTCTCTCATCAACGCTAAACCAATAATTAGTTTTATTGGAATTATATAATACTGCTATAATAAGTTCATTTGTTAAATTTTTTGCTCTTTTTATTATATCTAAATGCCCTTTTGTTATAGGATCAAAACTTCCTGGATATATTGCTCTATTTATCATAAATACCCCAACTTTTCCATAGCTTTTTTAGCAGCTTCTTTTTCTGCTCTTTTTTTACTCTTGGCTACTCCTTCTGCTATAACTTCTTCATTTATACTTACATTAACCCTGAAAATCTTATTATGGTCAGGTCCACTAGTTTCTAACAAATTGTATTTAGGTGTTACTTTATGAACTGATTGTACATATTCTTGTAATTGCGTCTTATAATCTCCAACACCTTCTATTTCATCTAAATGATTTATTTTATCTTCTAAAAATCTAAGTGCAACTTCTCTTGTTACATAGTAGTCAGAATCTAAAAATATTGCTCCTATTAATGCTTCAAAAGCATCTCCTAATATAGAATTTCTTTTTCTACCCCCTGATAAATTTTCACCCTTACTTAAGTATAAATAAGTTCCTAATTCAATATCTTGTGATATTTTTGAAAAAACTGCTTCACTAATTATTTGACTTTTAATTTTAGATAAATCACCTTCATTAAGTTTTTTGAAATTATCAATTATATATTCCGTTGTTATTAAATTTAAAACAGAATCTCCTAAAAATTCTAATTTTTCATTATCTTTTTTATTCTCTGATATATTTTCATTAACATAAGATCTATGCACTAATGCTTGTTCTAATAAACTTATATCATTAAATTTATATTTTATTTTTTTCATTAATTTTTCTATTTTTTTCATTTCATACCTATTTTTCTAAATATTCCATTATGTCTTTTATAGTTTTAATTTTTTCAATTTTTTCTTTTTCTAATTCTACTTCAAATTTGTTTTCAATTTCCGATATTATTTCAGCCACATCCAATGAATCAGCCCCTAAATCTTCTATAAGACTTGTGTTTTCTTGTATTTCATTTTCATTAACATCTAATTGCTCTAAGATTATCTCTTTTATTTCTTCAAACATAAAAACCTCCCTTCTAAAATTATATCAATATATGGACTTTTTTTCAATCATAAGCCTTTATTTAAAAATATAACCAACTTGTCTATACCATAAAACTAAATCTAGTCTGTCCATACTTATTCCTATTTTCTTAGAATAGTCTCTCATTTTCTCTTCTATTTCTAAATATTTTTTATATGTCAGTGTATTAGGTATATCATCTATAACTTTTACTGCCTTTAACACCCTTAATATATGTCTATCTAATATAGCAATATTTTCACCCATACCTAGATTTCTAAGTACATGACTTGCTTCTTTTAAACCCATACCATTTACATTATCTACTAACCATTTTCTTATTTCAAAGATATCTTTACCGCTAGACATTATGACTTTTTTAGGATTTAATTCTCCATCAACAGTCATAAGTTCTCTTAACATTATTAATCTTTTTGCCTTAGTATTTTTAAATCTTATTGTGTTCAAATAATCAACTATTTCATCATATGAACCATTATATAAAAGTCTATTGTCATCTAATGTCTCAATAATTTTCCAAGCACTCAATGCTTTTGATTGCGGTGTAAGTATACAAAACGCTACTTCACAATAAAATTTTTCCGGTTCATAATTAAAACTAGCCTTATATGATGCTATTTTTTCATCTACGTCTTTTTTTATTTTTTCATTTATTTCTAAAATTTCTTCATTAAGTTTCATAATCAACTCCTAACAACAAAATTATACCATAAAAAAAGAGAGTAAACAACGATTGTTTACTCAAATTTTAAATTTAATTATTTAATTCATTAAAAGCCGGTGTTATAATTTTTTCAAGCCTATCTTTCAATAATTTCTTATAAAAATCTTTCTGCTGCTTATATATTATATCAATACCATTATATTGTTCTGGAATTTCATCTATCATCTTTAAAATTTTATCTATATTTTTTTGAATTTTAGGTTGATTTCTTAATATTGCTTTTTTTAAATAATTGTCCATTTTTTCATTTATTGATTTATTTTTATCATCTTTTCCAAAAGTTAATCTTGAAATAACCACTAACGGATTAATTTGTTTTCCATTAAATTCATAGGGTATTGTTGCCCCTTTTAAAATTGAATTAAATTTGATTTCATCATTTAGCATTATTTGAAACTTTTCTCTTTCTGTTTTATTAAAAAAAGAATTTCCATTATCATATATTGGTGCTAATGTATTTTTATCTTTATATTTTAATATTCCAAAATTCCCTAAATGTCTATCGTTATTAGAAATAAATGCATCTATAACCAACATATCAAAAAAACGTTCTTTTAAACCCTTAATTTTATTTAATTTTTCGTTATTATCAAAGATAAAACATAATTCTAAAATATTTATATATTCTGTCTTACCAGTTTTAAAACTTTCTCTTTCTAATTCTTTTTCATCTAAGTCATCATTATATATAAATTTTAATTCTACCAATTTAATATTTTCATCAGTAAAATCTTTGCATGCAACTACTAATTTATTATTTCTTATACCTAATTTTGTTTTATGAACTTCGTAACCCAATATTTCATAAATATGAGAACCTATGTATTCTGAAATCGCGTTTGTTGTGTATAATATATTAGTATTTTCATACGCTATATTTTTTTTAGGAAATTTCAAAATCCAATTTTCATTTTCAAAATATATACCTAATTTATTACCCGCATTGCCAGAATATGACATGCCATTTTTAACTATATCATCAAAATTTTTAATTTCCATACCAGCCCCCTAACTCAATACATTGTATTTATTTATAAGAGTTATATGTTGCTCATAACTTAATTTTCCTTTTCTTACATTAGTTAATGTATTACTTTCTAAAAAAAGAGCATTTTCTACCCATTCATCACTTAAATTTTGATATATTGCATCTCTTATAGAAATTTTTTTTGATTCATTATAAATTCTCTCTAATTTATTTATTAATTCTTGTGTTGTTTTAGGTAATTTAAAATTTATAATTATATCATCTCTTACTAACATTTAAAACACCTCTTTTTTATTATTGTACTTAAATTATACCATAAAAAAAGAGAGTAAACAACGATTGTTTACTCAAAATATTAATTTTTATTTAATCCTTTTATATTATCTACTTGCTCTTAGCATCCATAATAATTTTTCAGAATTAATTATGAACTCATCTATGATAGCAGAAGTTCCATAATCTTCTTCATCGTCTGCCAATACTTTTATTTCTTTTGCAGACCTAACCATATATTTAAAATCTATAATTAAATTATCTAATACTCTATCTATACTTATAGGTTCATTACCCGCTTCAACTATTTCTGTTGTTTCTAAATAACTTTTAAAATTAGATAACGGTCTTAATTCTAACGCCAATAATCTTTCGGCTATTTCATCTACTTCATCATTTAAATTTTCATAAATTTCATCTAATTGTTTGTGTAATGTGAAAAAACCTTTACCTTCTATATTCCAATGATAATTTTGAACTTTTTTTGATAACACAGATAAATCTGCTAAAAATTGATTTAATATTGCTTCCATTCTATTCATCTCCTTTTTTATTCTAATTTATATATATATTGTACCAAACTAAAAAATAAAAAGCAATTCATGATGAATATATTTATTTAAAAAATAAAGATGAGATTTCTCTCACCTTAATTTTATTTTACCAACTATAAGCTACTCCTATACGAGTTCCAACTTTGATATTTTTATTCATATCTCCCTTAACATTTATATCTCCATCTAATGATACATTATTTATAAACTTATATTTTGCTCCTAATCTTAATGAATAATCTACATATGATCTTTTTATCTTATGTTCATTTGATTCCAGATTTGTTTGTACTATCTTTTGGTCATTATACCCAAACGCTAATTTTGGTTCTACATATATTTTTGCTCTATTTATATTATAGGCTACTAATAATGAAGTTTCTCCAATTACTCCTACTCTTGCCTTTAAGTCTACATTTTCTGCTAGTTTTACCTTACTTGAATATGTTAAATATACTCCTAATCTTGGTTCTAATTCTAATTTATTTATTTTAAATAGTTTAGAATATCTTCCATAAATATCTACATTATGATTTAATTTACTATCTTTTGTCGCTATTCTATATCTTGCAAATCCTAAAAAATCTTTGTATTTTACATTTATACCTAATGCTACATTATGTGAAACTTTATTTTGATATTCTGCAAACCCACCTAAAATTAAATCTTTTTTAATCTCATGATTAGCACCTATTTGTACTCCACCTATTATATTTGCTCCATCTAATTTCTTACCATCTACCATATCTTGTAATACATTGATTAATGATTTAGAAAAATTAATATCAAAGAATGTATTCTCATTCACTCTATCTGCTATAGTTGTATCTGTATAATAGAATGCATCTGCTTCTTTCGCATATTCAGAAAGTTCTATTTTCATTACATTAATTTCATTTAATTTATCTTTAATCTCTTTTATTAATGCTTCTACTGCCGCCTTATCTAAATTTTTAACCTTTTCATCATTTACTTTTGTTTTTAAGGCATCTAATTTTGGTGATGGGTTAGCATCTAACTTATCAGCTTCTGCTTTTAATTCAGTCATTGCAGTATTTAAATCAGTTGCTTTTGTAACAACTTCATTTACTTTTGTTTCATCTGTTGCAGTATCTACTTCTTTTTTCAAAGCATCTTTTTGTGCTTGATTTAAATCAGATAACTTATCTATTTCTGCTTTTTTATCTATTTTTAATTTAGTTAATGCTGCATCTTTATCTGATAATTCTTTTAATTTATCTTTAATCTTTTTAGTTAATGCTTCTGTATCTGCTTTATTTAAATTAGTATCTTTTTTATCTTTTACTTCTGCTTTTAATTCATCTAATTCTGGTGATTTATTCTCATTTAATTTATCAATTTCTGCTTTTAATTCAGTCATTGCCGTATTTAAATCAGTTGCTTTTGTAGCAACTTCATTTACTTTTGCAGTATCTGTTGCATCATCTACTTCTTTTTTTAATGCTTCTTTTTGTGCTTGATTTAAATCAGTCAACTTATCTATTTCTGCTTTTTTATCTATTTTTAATTTTTCTAGTGTATCACCTTTAATTAATAATTTTAATTCTGGCACAGTACTTATATTAGCAAATCTAGGGTCTTCACTGGCTTTTTTTGATTTATTGAATATGAAAACACATTCAGTTAAACTACCTACTTCCCAATTATTTATATTTGGATTTGCGGCTTTTGCCTCATAAAACATATTAGACATATTTTTTACTTTTTTTACATCCCAGTTACTTACATCTGGGTCTGCAATAAGAGTATCTCTAAACATAAATGACATATCAGTTACTTTACTTGTATTCCAACTACTTACATTTGGATTTGCACTTTTCGCACCCATAAACATTTCTTTCATATTAGTTACATTTTCTGTATTCCAATCTTCTACATTTGGATTTGCTTTATGAGAAAAATAGAACATAAATTGCATGTCAGTTACTTTACTTGTGTCCCAATTAGTTGTATCTGGGTTTGCATTTGTTGTGCTAGAAAACATATAAGCCATATTTGTAACATTACTTGTACTTATATCTTTATTAATTATTATTTTATTTCTATATAAATTAAATAAATTACTAGAATCATCTGGGAACATTAATGCTGCATCTTTTAATTCTATTGTTATATTTTCGTTATCTTTTGTAGTAAGTGTTTCGTCTCTAAATTTTTCTTTATTTATTTTACCATTTCCAGTTACAATATATTTATCTCCTATTTTTTTAAGAAATACTGTTCCTGGTACTTCCCCTATATCTTTTTTATCTAAATCTTGTAATTTTTCATTAATTTTTTTTATTAATGCATCAATATCATCTTTACTTAAATTCTCATCTTTTTTAGTTTTAACTTCACCTTTTAGAGTCTCTAAACTTGGTGCTGTATTAGCATTTAATTTATCAATTTCTATTTTTAATTTATTCATAGCATTATTTAACTCATCTGCTTTTTTGTTTACAGGTGCTATATCTTTAAGTTCAGTTTTAGTATCTACTTCTGCATTCAATGATTTTTTTTGTTCATTATTTAAAGCTGTAAAAGCATTATTTTTTTCTTTTGCCTTTGTTTTCTTATATTCTAATATTTCATTTTTATTATATAGTTTAGGCATTCCTTGAATAACCCAAATCTCTGCTTTTTTATCAACTATATCTATAAATCTATCTCCACCAGTAATTGGATTACATGTTGAATCTCCAAAACAATCTTTATTTGACCATTTATTATTATCAATATTAGCAAATATTAATCCCATCTTAGTTACGTTATCTGGTAAATTAACATTAAATACTCTACCAAAATCATCTTTTTCATTTGATGAAAAAACTCCGTTTTGAGTATCATTGTCTTTATTCCAAACATATACCTTTCTATTTTTACTATCAAGTTCTTCATAGTGTATTTTAGCATCAATCGTTCCACTTGCTATAACTTTTTGCGATAATCCCATAATACTTATAAAGTAAAATAAAAATAATAATTTTTTCAAAATTCCCTTTATTTTCATACGCACATTCCCTTTCTTTAATTTAATTTTTTTCAATTTATTTCACTTCAACCTGTGAAACCGTTTTCAATTTTAATTATATCTCGATTATAATTTTTGTCAAATTTTAATTCAAAAAAATTCCCTTTTTCAAAAAATATATTATTTCATATTTTTAGAGTATTGCATATCAAACTTAAAATTATCACTTCAAAAAAAAAGATGAGATTTCTCTCATCTTAATTTTTTATAAATCCTTATTTTCAAAACCATATGGTAATATTTCTGAAACTAAAAATTCTTTTATTTTATCTGATTTTGTTGTCGCTAATATTACTTTTGTCTTATCAGTTGAAAATTCTGATATAACTTGCCTACACGCTCCACAAGGACTTATCGGTCTATCAGTATTTGCAATCACAATCACCTTTTGAATATTTTTCATGCCATTAGTTATAGCGGTGGTAACTGCATTTCTTTCTGCACAAAGTGAAGATGGGTATGCTGCATTTTCTACATTTACACCTTCATAACTATTACCCAATTCATCTATAACTATTGCTGCTACTGGAAAATTTGAGTACGGACAATATGCATTTTTTAAAAGTTTTTCAGCCTTTTCTATATATTTTTTATTATCCATATTATTCCCTTCTAAAAACTTATTGCTGTTTCTAATGCTGTTACTATCATATCGTTGAATGTTAATTGTCTTTCTTCTGCACTTGTTGATTCACCTGTTACTAGTGAATCACTTATTGTTAGTAATGTTAATGCCTTTACTCCAAATTTTGCTGCTGTTGTATATAGTTGTGCAGTTTCCATTTCAACACATATTACTCCAAAATCAGCCCATTTTTTCCATGCATCTTTATCATCACCATAGAATGTATCACTAGTTAAAATATTTCCTGCTTTTACACTTAATCCTTTTTCTTTTGCTACTTCATAAGCTTTGATAAATAGTTCAGAATCAGCACAAGGTGCAAAATCCGCTCCATTAAATCTTAATTTATTGATATTTGAATCAGTTGAACTAGTCATTGCAAGAACTACGTCTCTAATTTTAACGTCTTTTCTCATTGAACCTGCTGTACCTATTCTCATTAAAATTTTACAACCATATTCTGTTATTAATTCATGTGAATATATACCTATTGAAGGTACTCCCATTCCTGTTCCTTGAACTGAAACTTTTTTTCCTTTATATGTTCCTGTAAATCCTAACATACCCCTTACATTATTATATTGAACTACATTTTCTAAAAATGTTTCAGCAATATATTTTGCTCTTAACGGATCTCCTGGTAATAATACTATTTCTGCTACATCGCCTTTATTTGCTCCTATATGTGGTGTTGCCATTTTAATTTCCTCCTTAATATTCTTCTGTTGATTTTATACCTTCTACTATTGCTATACCTGATGAAGTTCCTAATCTTTCTGCACCTAATTCTATATATTTTTGTGCAGTTGCAAGATCTTTAACTCCACCCGATGCTTTTACTTTTGCATTATCTTTAACTATATTTTTCATTAATTTAACATCTTCAAATGTTGCTCCACCTGTTCCAAATCCAGTTGAAGTTTTAACAAAATCTGCTCTTGCATTTAATGATAATTTACATGCTATTTCTTTTTCTTCTTGTGTTAAATAACAAGTTTCTATTATTACTTTTAATACATTATTCCCTATAGCTTCTTTGATTTCTCTTATTTCAGATTCTACATAATCAAATTCACCAGATTTTAACATACCTACATTTATTACCATATCTATTTCACTTGCACCATCAGCTATTGCTTTTTTTGCTTCAAATACTTTAACTTCTTTAGACATTGCTCCTAATGGAAAACCAACTACTGCTGCTATTTTAACATTAGTTCCTTCTAAATTTTTAGAGCATCTTGATACATAAGAACCATTTACACAAACTGAATAAAATTCATATTTCTTTGCTTCTTCACATAATTTATCAATATCTTTAAATGTTGATACTGCCTTTAAAACTGTATGATCAATATATTTATTTATTTTCATACTAATCCCCCTTATTTTACTATATTTACCTATTCTACTAAACTTCCCTACTCTATTATATTTAATATTGCTTTAGGTTTTTCTACCTTTTTATTTTCTATCACATAAGCATCTTTAATGTTGTTTATAGCATCTTCTAAGAATTTACTATCATTATACATTATTTTTACTATAATTTCATCTTTTTCAACATAATCTGAAACTTTTTTAATTACTTTTAGACCAACACTATGATCAATTATTGATTCAGCTGTAGTACGACCTGCTCCTATAATAGCAGCGGCAATTCCTATTTCTTCTGTTTTTATACTAGTAACATAACCTGATTTATCTGCTTTTACTTCATATTCAAATTTAGCTTTTGGTAATAATGAATAATCATTTACTATTTCTCCATTACCCCCACTTAATATTATAAATTCTTTTAATTTATTTAGTGCTGAGCCATCTTCTATAACTTTATCAATTAATTTATGCCCTTGTTCTAATGAAGAAATATCACCCTTAGCTTTTAATGCAAGACTAACTATAGTATACACTACTTCTTTTAAATCTGGAGAAATATTACCTTTTAAAGCTTCTATACCTTCTATAACTTCAACAGCATTTCCTATATTATACCCTAATGGTTCATCCATATTTGATAATATAGCGAAAGTTTTTCTTCCTATTCCGTTACCTATACTTATCATTGCTTTTGCAAGTTTAGTGGCTTCTGTTTCATTTTTCATAAATGCACCATCGCCTACTTTAACGTCTAATATAATGACATCTGATTGAACTGCTAATTTTTTACTCATTATACTACTTGCTATAAGTGGTATAGATCCAACTGTAGCAGTAACATCTCTTAATGCATATATTTTCTTGTCCAAAGGAACTATTTTTTCACTAGAACCCATAAGTCCTATACCAGTTTTTGCTGCTATATCAGCTAATTCTTCTTTTGTTTTTGAAAATTTAAATCCCTTTATTGATTCAAATTTATCAATAGTACCACCAGTATGCCCTAAACCTTTACCAGACAATTTAGCAGTTCCCATTCCTAACGAAGCAATTATTGGGGCTAAAACTATTGTAACCTTATCTCCAACACCACCTGTACTGTGTTTATCAACTAAAAATTTATTCAATCCTTTAAAATCTATTATATCTCCCGAATTTCTCATTCTCAATGTAAATTCTATCATTTCTCTATCTGTCATTCCATTAAAATATGTCGCCATCAAAAAAGCAGATAATTGATAATCTGGAACATTTTTATTTTGAACTTCTGATAGTAAGAAATTTATTTCCTCTTTTGATAACTCCACATTATCTCTTTTATTTTGTATGATATCTACTATTCTCATTTACATTCCTCCTCTAAAAAACAAAAACAGCATTGAAATAATCTTTGCTGTTTTTTTACTTAGGTTTTCAGGCTAAGTATAGAAAAGGGGAAAATTCCCCTTAATCTATAAATATATTTAATTTTTATTTTAAATATTGCTTAACTTTTATCTTACCATCTTTTATTTCCTTAGATATTTCATCTAATTTTTGTATTCTTTCTTCACCGATTATATCTCTTGTAAATTCAAAATCAGTAGTTGAAACACCATCTTCTGCTAATCCAAAGAATTTAACACCTGCTGTATAATTACCTTCTAATGTATCTTTAACCGCTGTAAATACTGCATTATCTACTTTTTTAAGCATAGATGTAAGTACTGTTCCTTTTTCAACATCATCTTGATTAGAGTCAACACCTATTGCATATACTCCTGCTTCTTTTGCTGCTTGGAATACTCCTGATCCAGAAGCTCCTGCTGCGTGGAATATAACGTCTGCACCTTGTTGTATCATAGTTGATGTTAAAGCCTTAGCTGACACTGGGTCATTAAATGGATTAGAACCATTTACAAATGTTTCAATTATTTTAATATCTGGATTTACATATTTAGCACCTTGTGTGTATCCTGATTGGAATCTTTGTATAACTGGAACGTCTATTCCACCTACAAATCCTATTGTTCCTGTCTTACTCATCATAACTGCTAATGCACCTACTAAGAATGATCCTTCTTGTTCTTTAAACATTAATGATTGAACATTAGGTAAATCTTCAACTATTTCATCAATTAATGCAAATTTTTGATTTGGAAATTCTTTTGCAACTGATACTAATGAATCTTTCATTGAGAATCCAACTGCTATGATTAATTCATAATCACCTTTTTCAGCATAATTAGATAATTGATTTTGTGCTTCTGCTGATGGATCTTTTGGTTCATAGTAATCATAACTGATTCCTAATTTTTCAACTGCCATTTTTAATCCTCTATTTGCTGAGTCATTAAATGATTTATCACCTAAGCCACCTGTTGAAAACACGATAGCTATTTTTTTCGCCATATCATCTGTTTTTGCTGCTGTATTCTCTTTATTAGAACCACATGATACTAATAAAGCAACTAACATTAAAACACTACTTAATAATTTTAAAATTTTCTTCATTATATTCCTCCTATAAAATTTATATCTTTATTATACCCTTATTTAATTAATTTTTCAAATATTTTACTTATTTTTTTTTATATTTTATTTTTTTCCTATTAAAAAAAGTTAATAAACACTTGACAATATATATAATTATATTAGTATATTTTTTTTGAGAAGGGAGATTTATTATGTTTATATTTTACAAAGTATATTTTAATTAAGCAATATATTATTTATATATTTTTTTGTTTTTCATATTACATACAAAAAAGCACCTTCCATCTCAGGACTTAAGTCACGAGTGTTCAGGTGCATTTCATAAAAGAATTACTCGTACGATACTACAAGTAATTCTTTTTTAATCTCATTGAATTTAATATTGCTATAATAGCAACACCAACGTCTCCAAATACTGCAACCCATAAAGGTAATTTTGAAAATATACCTAGTATAATTATTATTGATTTCACTATTAATATCAATACTATATTTTCATATATTATTCTTTTTATTTTCTTAGCCATTATTTTTAATTCGCTAATTTTTGACAGTGAATCTGTGTTTATAATAACGTCAGCAGACGATACTGCTATATCACTCCCAATTTTACCCATTGCAACTCCTACATTTGCTCTTGATATTACTGGAGCATCATTTATACCATCTCCTACACACATTATATTTTTATCTATCATATATTTTTCTAATATGTCTAATTTGTCTTGTGGTAATAAATCACAATAATATTTATCTAAATTTAATTTTTCAGAAACAATTTTAGCAACATTTTCACTATCTCCTGTTAGCATAATTACCTTATTTATACCATTTAATCTCATTTTTTCTATGGCAGATTTACTATCTCCCTTTATTTTATCTTCAAGACAAATATTTAGTATGTATTCTTTATTAAAAATTACATTTATATTAGTTTCAAATATTTTTCTGTTATTTAAAATGTTATTAGGTATAGTTATATTATTTTGCAATATATATTTATCATTTCCTATAAGTATTTCATAATCATCTACAATTAGTTTCATACCTAAACCTACTATTTCTTTTATATTTTCTATAACTTTTGTACTGCTAATATTAGGGTATTTTTTATCAATAAAATTAGTAATACTTTTAGCAATAGGATGATTAGAATTTTTCTCTGCTAAATAAATATATTCTAGTATTTCTTTTTCATCTATTTTATTTTTTCTATCAAAATTATAGTTTAATTTTACTACACTAAAATTACCTTCAGTAATTGTCCCTGTTTTATCTAATAAGACTGTATCTATATTTTCTAAACTATCAAAAACACTCACTGCTTTTACAAGTATACCTTTTTTAGCTAATGTTGATAAAGATATGAAATATGTTAAAGGAATACTTAGTACCATTGCACAAGGACAAGCAATAACCAATAATATTATCGCATTATAAATAGATCTTTGTATATCTATATTTTGTATAAATAATGGTGGTAATACTAGGGTCATTATTGCCAATAAAATTATAGTAGGTGTATAAATATTTGAAAAATTAGTTATAAACTTATCTATTTTACTTTTTTTATGCATAGATTCTTCTATAATTTCTACTAATTTAAACATTGATGAATTTTCATATTCATTTATAGTTTTAAGCAATATACTATCTGACATATTAATACTTCCTGCTAAAACTGTATCTCCTGTTTTCAAATGTTTTGGAATAGTTTCTCCTGTTAACATTGATAAATCAAATTCACTACTACCATTAACTATTATTGAATCTAATGGTACAACTTCTCCTAATTTAACTATTATATTTGAATTTTTAACTACTTTTTCTATATCATTATCTTCAACATTTCCCTTATCATCTATGACTACATGCACTATATTTTCTTTTAATTCAATTAAATTTTTAATATCTTTTCTCGAATTAATAATTGCTATATTTTGAAAATATTCCCCTATGGAATAAAATATCATAACTGCTGCCGATTCTTCAAAAGCACCTATACTAAATGCTGCTATGGTTGATATAGCCATAAGAACTTTTTCATTAAAAAAATCTTTATTTATTATTGAATTATATGCTCCTATTAAAACTGGTAACCCTATTATTATATAGGCTGTAACATAAATTGGTGGATATATATATGACAAAGTATAATCATATGAAAAGTATTTTTGTAAAATTTCAAAAATAAATGCACATAAAAACATAGAAAAAGATACTATGATTAAATACTTATCTTTTTCTAGTTTATTTATTTCTTTATTTGCTTCTATTTCAGATATAGACCTTGTTGCTTTTACTACAACAATGTCTTTTTCTAATTTATTAATTTTATTTTTTACTTTTTCTATATTAGTTGTATCTATTAACATAGTTTTAGTTGCATAACTAATGCTTACATATTTAATGAATGTTTCTTTTTTTAAAGTTTTCTCTAACTTTAATGCACAGTCTATACAATCTAAATTTTCTAATATATATTTTTCCATTATATTTCCTTATTTATATACTTACTTAACTCATATATTTTCTTAACTTAACATATATTTTTGTAATTTACGACTAGATATTGCCAATACTAATGTTCCTAATATTAATATAGTTGATAATGCATTTATAGTTGGACTAACACCATATTTAAGCATAGAATATATTTGTATTGGTAATGTGTCTGAATTAGGTCCAGTTACAAAACTAGTTATTACATAATCATCTAGTGATAAAGTAAGAGACATTAAAAATGCTGATACTATACCTGGCATCATACTAGGCACTATAACCTTAGTTAAGGCTTGAAATTCTGTTGCACCTAAATCTCTTGATGCTTCTACTATAGAAAAATCAAATTCATCTAATCTTGACATTATTATGAATATAGAAAAAGGTATATTAAATGTTGTATGTGCTATAAATACAGTAAGCATTCCTAATGGTATTGCACTATTAAGATTAAAAAATATTAATAATGAAACCCCTATAATTAAATCAGGTAATACTAACGGTATATATGCTAATAACTTTACATAACCTTTTAGTTTATAGTTATACCATTTAATTCCTATTGAAGCCAAAGTTGCAACAAATACTGCAAATACTGAAGATGTTAATGCTATAACTATACTTCTAGCAAAAGGAATCCATAATTTTGGAGAATCAAAGAATAATTCTTTGTACCATTTTAAAGAAAACGATTGCCACATATATGCTTTTGATGAATTAAACGATAATACTACAAGCATTATTATAGGCAAGTAGAAAAATATCATAACAAGTATAAAGAAAAACAAAGATACTCTTCTTTTATCATCCATTTTTATCACCTTTACTTCTCACACTAAACATAAGGCATATTATAGTTATAAATATAAATATAGTTGAAATTGCTGCCGCAGAAGGCCAATCTCTTAATACAAACATTTTATTTGCTATTACATTACCTAACATTAATCCATTAGTTCCACCTACTATATCTGGTACAGCATAAGAACCTATTGCTGGTATTAATGTTAATACTACTGCTGTAATTAGTCCACCTTTTATACCTGGTAAAAACACTTTAAATAGTGCTTGATATTTATTTGCACCTAAATCTCTTGCTGCATCTATTAATGAAAAATCAAATTTTTCTATTGCAGAATATAAAGGTAATATAGCATATGGCATAAATATATATACACTCACTAATATTACTGCAAACTTATTATATAATAGTGGTATGGGAGCACTTAAATTAAAAATTTTAATTAATAATCTATTAACTAAACCATTATTTCCAATTAACCCTACTAATGCAAATATTCTTACCAAAAAATTAGTCCAAAATGGTATTACTACTAATAATAACCAAATATTCTTATATTTTGATCTAGATATAAAATACGCTGTTGGTACTGCAAAAAATATTACAACAGCTGTTATTATTAATGAAATTTCTATGGTTTTAACTGTAATATACAATAATTCAGGAGTAATTAAATCCCTATATGCATTTAATGAAAATGAAGTATAAGATTTTATACCTCCATATACTCCTTTTTTTAATATACTAAAATATACTATTATAAGTGTTGGTATTGCAAAAAACAATGTCATCCATAAAGTTACAGGTAGATAATATAACTGTTTTAGTGATTTATCTTTTTTCATCTATATCACCTCTACAAGATATGCATCTTCATAATTCCAGTAGAAATACACCTGTTCTTTCCATTCAAATAGTTCATCTTCTTCTAAAAATTCTCTATGTTGGTCAAAT
This sequence comes from Oceanivirga salmonicida, assembly GCF_001517915.1. Lineage (NCBI taxonomy): Bacteria > Fusobacteriati > Fusobacteriota > Fusobacteriia > Fusobacteriales > Leptotrichiaceae > Oceanivirga > Oceanivirga salmonicida. The sequence goes on from NZ_LOQI01000020.1 coordinate 17,903, forward strand.
GCCTTAAAAATTTTATTTGAATTTTCTAATTTAATAAATAGTTTACTTTGAAAACCTGAATATATTACTTCATCAACAACACCTTTTACTACCTTATACTTAGGATTGCCTTTTGGTGGTTTAATGTCAACTTTAATTTTTTCAGGTCTTAATGTTAATTTAACCTTATTACCTACTTTAACTGGCTTATCTAACTCTACCTTAAATTCTCCTATAATATCAGAATGTGCTATAGCATAATTTTCATATACTTTTTCTATAACACCTTCTAAAAAATTAGTTTCTCCTATAAAATCAGCAACAAATGAATTTACAGGGGTTTCATATATTTCATTTGGCGTTCCAACTTGCAATATATCCCCTTGATTCATAACTGCTATTCTATCTGAAACACTTAGTGCTTCTTCTTGATCATGAGTTACAAACACGAATGTTATTCCTACTTCATCATGTATGGTATCTAACTCAATTAATAGTTTTTGTCTTAATTTAGCATCTAGTGCTGAAAGTGGCTCATCTAAAAGTAAAACTTCAGGTTTATTTATCAATGCTCTTGCTATTGATACCCTTTGTTTTTGACCACCAGATAAATTACTAGGATACTTATTTTGGTGTTCTTTTAACCCAACTAAATCTAAATATTTATCTACTTCTTTTTTTATTTCTTCATTTGGTAATTTATTAAGTCTTAATGAAAAGGCAATATTATCGAATACTGTCATATTAGGAAATAGTGCATAATTTTGAAATACTGTATTAACATTTCTATTATTTGGTGCTAAGTTATCTATTCTCTCACCATTTACCCTTATTTCGCCAGAATCTGGACTTATAAATCCTGCTATCATTCTTAATAAAGTTGTTTTACCACAACCTGATGGTCCTAATATAGAGAAAAATTCTCCTTTTTTTATACTTAAATTGACATTATTTAATGCCTTATAACCATCGTTAAATTCTTTTGATATTGAAATTATTTCTAAATCTTTTTCCAATTAACTCCTCCTTTATGCTTTTATATTTAATTATAGCACATTTTAAATAAAATTATATAAATTAAAAATATATTTTATAATTTTTTTTCTAAACTTTAACTATCTCTTTTAAAGAATAAGTTCTCTTAAATTATTATATTTTAAAAACAGGCATTTGAAAGAATATGTTCTAATGTTTGCCTGTTTTTTTTATATTTAAAATATTATTAGTTATAAGATATTAACTCTGTTATATATTTTTGTTATTTTTATTAAAAATTCTTTTTTATCATCAGTTAAATCATCTTTTTTCATACGCCATTGCCAGTTTCCACCAACAGTAGATGGTATATTCATACGACTACTTGCATCTTTATCTAATATATCTTGCATACTAGCAATTGCTATATTACTTACAGTAGAAAATAAAGTTCTTAACATGGCTCTACTTACTAATTCATCATCTTTTTTATTTATATATGTATTAAAATATTCTTTTTGACTAGGATTTAAATTTTCATACCAACCATTTATTACTTCATTATCATGTGTTCCAGAATATACTACACTATTTGGTACACAACTATGTGGACTATCTATACTGTTTCCAGTAGTATCATAAAATCCAAATTCTAATATTTTCATACCTGGGAAACCAGTATCTGCTAATAATTTCTTAGATCTTTCATCTACATAGCCTAAATCTTCTGCTATAATATCTAAATCTCCTAATTCATTTTTTATTGCATCAAATAAATCGATACCTACTCCTACTTGCCATTTACCACTGTTAGCAATTTTTGAGTTTCCATCAATTTCCCAATAATCAGAAAATCCTTTAAAATGATCTATTCTAAGTAAATCATACATTTTAAAATTCTGTCTTATTCTATCAATCCACCATTTGAACTTAGTTCTTTTATGCTCTTTCCAGTTATATGTTGGATTACCCCATAATTGACCATCTTCACTAAAACTATCTGATGGACAACCTGAAACATAAATTGCTTCTCTTTTTTCATTTACCATAAATAATTCTGGCATAGTCCATACTTCAACACTATCAGCCGATATATAAATAGGTATGTCTCCTATAATTTTAATATTTTTACTATTTGCATAGTTCTTTAAATCTAGCCATTGTTTAAAGAAAAAATATTGACAAACTTTATGGAACATTATCTCAAAATTTAATTCTTCCTTATAGTATTCAAGTGTATTCTCATCTCTAATTATAGCTTTTGGGTCATCCCACTTTGTAATAGCCTTATTCCCAAAATGTTCTTTTATTGCCATAAATTGTGCATAATCTTCTAACCAAAATTCATTTTCCTTTTCAAAATTATAGAAATCCTCTTTTATATCTAATGTTAAAAAATTAGCAACAGCTTTTTCTAATATTGGTCTTCTAGCTTTAAATAATAGTGCATAGTCTACTTTATCATCATTATCTCCAAAATTAACATTAGAATAATCTGATACTTCCAAAAAATTCTTTTGTACTAATAAATCAAAATCTATTAAATTAGTATTACCTGCCATTGCTGAAAATGATTGATATGGAGAATCTCCATAACTAGTTGTTGTTAAGGGTAAAATTTGCCAATATGTTTGCTTCGTTTCAACTAAAAAATCTATAAACTTATATGCTTCTTCTCCAAATGTCCCTATTCCAAATTTACCAGGTAACGAAGTAATATGCATTAAAATTCCACTTCTACGTTTATCCATTAAACTCTCCTTCTATTTTATTTTTCTACAAAATGTATCAAAAACTTCTAATATTAAATATTTTTTATTTGTATACTCTAATTATTTTTTTATTACAGACTTAGTATACCCTGCAAACGGTTTCATGTCAATATCTAATTTAAAATATTTAAAAACCTTAGTATCAAAATTTACTTTGTCTACTAAGGTTATTTTTATATCTCTATATCTAATACAACAGGACAATGATCTGAGCCTAAAACTTCTGTTAATATTTTAGCATCATTAACACTATCTTTTAAATCTTCATTTACTACAAAATAATCTATTCTCCAGCCTGTATTTCTCTCTCTTGCACGACCCCTATATGACCACCATGAATACTCAATTTTCTCAGGATACAAATATCTATATGTATCTATATAGCCGTTATCTAATAAGGCACTAAACTTATTTCTTTCTTCTATTGTAAACCCAGCACTTCTAGTATTTGTCTTTGGATTTTTCAAATCTATTTCGGTATGTGCAACATTTAAATCACCACAAACTATTACATTTTTATGTTCTTTTAACATATTTAAGTAATTCAAAAATTCATTTTCCCAAACCATTCTATAATCTAATCTTTCAAGTTCAGATTTAGAATTAGGTGTGTAAACTGTTACAAAAAAGAAATTTTCATATTCAAGAGTTATAACTCTACCCTCATTATCATGCTCTTCTATTCCTATTCCATAATTTACAGTTATTGGTTCAAATTTTGTAAAAATTGCTGTTCCAGAATAACCCTTTTTTTGAGCATAGTTCCAATAACAATAATAACCACTAGGATTAAAATCAACTTGTCCTTCACTTAATTTTATTTCTTGTAAACCAATAATATCAGGATTTTCTTTCTCAAAAAAATCTTCAAATCCTTTTTTTAATACTGCTCTAAATCCATTTACATTCCAAGATATTAATTTCATCTAACCCCCATTTTCTATTTAATTAATTCAATATATCTATAATTATACACTCTATATTTACCATTACTCTTT
>NZ_LOQI01000021.1 GCF_001517915.1 Oceanivirga salmonicida
CTTACTTTTTTAGATTTATTTCCATTACGGTAATTATCTCTACTTTCATCTTGTCTATTTTTTTCTAAACCAATATGGTCATCCATTTCGGCTTCCATCATCTCTTTTAGTGTATTTCCTAACAAGTCTTTAAGAGCATCTTCGATATCTCTAACACTAGAAATATCATAATTATCAAGTAGTGCACGGACTACTTCTTTTTTCCCCTCAGTAGGTACTATTTTATGTACCTCTTTTTTTCTTTTAACCATAAGAAAAATCCTCCTTGATATATTTTATATTATATACCATAAGAGGATTTATTCAACCCTTATTTTTGATTTTTGAGAAGTTACAGACTTTTTACCGCACTCTCATTATTTAGAAAATTCAGTATCAAGTTCTATTATTTTTTTTGCAGTATGGTAATCTGTTATTAAAGTTGAAATCATATTTGAATTTAATAATCCTAATATTGCTTCTGCTTTGTCTACCCCTGTAGCAATAGCAACTCTATTTACTTTCTTATTGAATAATAAGTTTCTATCAACCGCAATAATATTATCATGTAATTTTGATTTTATTATACAACCGTTTTTATTAAAGAAATATCCTAATATATGACCCACTGCTTTCTTCTTTAATAACTCATTATAACTTTTTTTATCAAGCACATTACTCCATGATAATAAATTTCCAACACCAAGTATGGCAAGATTACATTTTTCACCTAATTCAAGAGTTTTTTGTAATAAATTATTATCGACAATAGAATTTTTTATAGAATTATTTTCTACATATAATGGTACAGTAGTGTGGACATATTGTGCCTTAAATTTATAAGCAAAATCTTTTGTTATTTCAGAACCGAAGTACAATGGGTTATTTATATTAATGTTTCCTGCTAATTGAATTATTTGAATATTTGTAAGATTTTTTTTTACATATAGTTCATCAACAACACCTCTTAGTGTTTTTCCCCATGTAACTCCTATAAGCATATTATTTTTAGCGATATTTTTTATATAATTTGCTGCTAATTGAAAAGTTTTAATATTTGCTTCTTCAAAATTATCATAATAAGTTTGTGCAATTCTAATATGTATTGATTTAAATTTTTTATTTAATGTTTGTTCTAAATTAATATCTCTTTCTAAAGGACTTTTAATTTTTATTTCTATTATTCCAAGATCTAATGCTTTTTTTAAAGCTCTAGATATTTGTGGTCTAGAAATGAATACTTCTTTTGAAATTTCTTCCTGTGTTTTTTTATCTTCATAGTACATTTTGGATATTTTTATAAGTAAGTCATAGTCTTTCAAATTCATAGAGAATACTTATCCCCAAAATATTTATTTATTGAATTAACAAAGGTATTGTCTAATTCTTTTATATTTATTAAATTTTTAGTTGTAGTAATTTTTGCAGAACATGATTGTGGGATTATTTTTGCCCATTCAGGAGTAGTTATTATTAAATCGCAGTTATTGATATAACCCATAGCCTCTCCTGCTGCACAAGAATTAACTTCAACATCGACATTATGATTACTAGCTATTTTTTTTAAATTAATTTTTAATAATGTACTTGTTCCCATTCCGTTACCACATATACATAAAATTCTAATCATATTTTTCTCCTTTTTAAATAATGTTAACCTGCTATAGGTAAACCTAAAAATGATCCAATAAATTTAAAGATATTTATTATTAACCACCATATAGAAACATAATCTGCACTTCCTTGCCACCATTGCATATCCATCACTTCTATTATAAACGCAGAACCAACAATTTGCAATACCCCAGTTATTAAACAAAAAACTATAGCAGCTTTATATCCACCATATTTATTTGCAAAAATTGCTATAGTAGCATTATCAAAGAATAAAGGGATAAATCCAGGTATTATAAATATTGGGAAACTAAATATAATTAAAAATCCTAACCCTAAAATTTGTCCAATTGTACCAAATAAGAATCCAAGCAAAACAGCTTTAGGTGAAAATGCAAATATAGCAGCACAATCTACTCCTGCAACAGCCCCAGGTAAAATTTTATCAGAAATACCTTTAAATGATACCATTATTTCCCCAACAAACATTCTAACTCCTGCTAATAATATATAAATATCAGCGGTTAATATTACAGAAATCCATGTTAAGAAAGTAAATGTGTTAGTTAAAGTTTTTTGATTTAATGCTTCACGTAATGCTTGAATACCATCATTACCCATGATTATAAATAATGTACCTACAGATATAAACATTATTATTAATGTAGCTATAACATTATCTTGGAAAACATTTAAAGATTCTGGTAATTTTTTATTTTCAATATTATCTTTTTCAGGATTTCCAAATAAATGTGAAAATTTAGAAGCCAGATAACTTATAAACATTTGTTGATGTGCTACTGTAAAGTCTGCACCAGTTACTTCATTTGTTGGTTTTATTAATAAAGTTGAACCAACGCCTTGATATATAGCTGTTATAATAGAAGCTATTATAATAGTAGGTATCATATTTAAACCTAAAAATCTCCACACTATATATGTGCTGATACCTGCTTGAACTAACATAACATTTCCTGTTAAAAATATAGATTTTATTTTTGTATATTTTCTAAATATAACAAATATAATATTTAATAAAAAAGTTAATAATAAGGTATATATTCCCCAAGTGGCTCCAGTACCACTACCTAAAATAGCATCCATTTTATTATACCCATTAATCATTGTAGGATATGTATTAAGTCCTGCTCCCTGTAATTTAGTAGCAATTTTTGTTACATTGATAATAGTATTGAAACGACTTATAAGTCCTCCAGCCCCAATACCTAAAATAAGAATACCAATAGATGCTTTAAATGCTCCTACTAAAGATTTACTTAGTTTTTCTCCTGTTGCTAAGTATCCTATTAAAACAATTATTCCCATTAATATAAATGGTTGACCAAAAATTTGTTTTAAAAATAAATTTAAAATGTAATCCAAAATATACCTCCCAAAATTTTAATTTAATACCAAACTGTAATTTACAGTGAAAGTTTGATTATATATACATGACCTATTTTATTACTATATTTTATCATGTTAAATAAAAAGGTAAATATTAATTAAAAAATTTATGAACAAATGTTCAAAAAAAATATATTAACTCTTTTGTTAGCTAATAAAAATGAATAGAATTATAATTAGAAAAAATAAAATTTAAAAATAAATAAAGGTATTAAAAAGTAAAAGTTCTTATTTTATAGAGATTTAATCAAAAAAATATGAACAAACGTTCAAAAAAAAATCAAATGTGTTGAATTAATATTTAATGGTGTTAAAATTAAATTAATACATGACGAAATAAAATTTAGGGGGAAATTATTATGGCTAAAATTAGAACAATATTAGGAGATATTGACGCAAAAGAGATGGGTTATACGATGCCACATGAACATATTTTAACATCACCAAAAGGGCATGGAACAAAAGTAGAAGAAGATCATTTGTTAAATGATTTAGAAAAGGCAATTCAAATGTGTAAAGAATATAAGGAAATTGGGGGTGGAACAATAGTTGAAGCAACACCTGAATCATGGGGTAGAAATGTCCCAGGAATGGTTGTAGTATCAAAAGAAACAGGAGTTCACATTATAGCGTGTACAGGTTATATATGTGAAGAACATGGAACAATGAAGGAAGATGTTAAAGATAAAACAATAGATGAAGTTGCAGCAGGGTTTGTAAGAGATATAGAAGTTGGAATGGATGGAACAACATATAAAGCAGGTTGGATAAAGGCAGGAACAGCATACAATCATATAACAGAAGCAGAAGAAAAAGTTATAAGAGCAGGTGCAAGAGCTGCAACTAAAACAGGTGTTTGTTTACATTTTCATACTGGTGTTGGAACAATGGGATTAGAAATAATAGAAATACTAGAAGATGAAGGATTTGATTTGACAAGAGCAATTATATCACATGTTGATAGAAATCCTGATTATTGGTACCATAAAAAAATGTTAGAAAAAGGTGTTTCGTTGATATATGATGGTCCAGGAAAAGCTAAATATTACCCTGATTCAATGAGAGTAGAATTAATTAAAAAAGTTGTTGCTGATGGTTATGAAAAACAATTAATGATTTGTAATGATATGGGAAGAAGATCACATCATACAGTTTATGGATATGGTCCAGGGTGGCAATTTATAAAACAAAAATTTTTATTAAGATTATTAGAAGAAGGTTTAACAAAAGAAAATATTGATAATTTTATGATACATAATCCCGCGAGAATGTATTCTTTAATAGAAAAATAGGAGGATTAATGAAACCTAAAATACAATTAGCATTAGATGTTAGAGAGTTAGACAAAGTTTTAAATATTTGTGAATCTATAATTGATGATGTTGATATAATAGAATCAGGAACTCTACTGTGTTTATCAGAAGGAATGCAAAGTATAAAAACACTTAAAAATAGATTTCCAAACACAAAAATATTAGCTGATATAAGAATAATGAAAGCAGGTAAAGTTTTATCTGAACTTGCATTTGATAATTGTGCAGACATTATTACTTTAATTAGTGATGCAACAGATGAAACATTATTTGCGGTAAAAAAAGTATGTGATGAAAGAAAAAAAGAAGTTCAAATTGAAATTAATGATAAGATAGATGAGAGAAAAATAAAACTTTGGAAAGAAATAGGAATAAATAAATTAATTTTGCATAGAATGTCAGAGGTAGTAAGTGCTGATGAAAATTCAACTATTTCAATATTAGAGTTACTTGAATATTTAACAAAAAAAGAATTTGAAATTATGATAACAGGTGGAATTTCTATAAATGAAATTAAACTATTTAAAGATTATAATATAGGGGCATTTATATTGGGTAGAAGTATAGTTAAAGCTGATGACCCTAAAAAAGCAATAAAGAATTTTAAAGTGGAAATTGATAAAAATTTTGAATGAGGTTAATTATGAAAAAAAATTATGATGAAATAAAAAGAATAGCAAATTATACTAGACAGTTAGTTTTAGGATTAACCATTGAAAAAAATGGCTGTTATTTATCACAAGCACTTTCTTCAGCAGATATTTTTGCATCGCTATATAATAATATAATGAATATAACAGAAAGTAAAGGTAAAATGATACCAGATCCTATAAAAGGATTACCTGGTGATTTTGAAACTTACCATACTGGTGAAATATATAATGGAGAAATAGGCTCTGATTATGATAGATTATTTATATCTCCATCACATTATGCAGCTACAGTTTATGCATCGTTAGTATCTTCAAATAGAATGTCAAAAGAAGCATTAAAACAATTTAATACAGATGGAAGCACAGTAGAAATGATTGGAGCAGAACATTCTCCAGGTTTTGGATTAACAACTGGTTCTTTTGGGCAATGTATATCACAAGCTGCTGGAATTGCATATGCTAGAAAATTAAAAAAAGAAAAAGGAAAAGTTTATGTGTTTTTATCAGATGGTGAATTACAAGAAGGACAAACTTGGGAAGCAATGCAAGCTATAGCATTTCATAAAATAGATAATTTAGTAGTTTATGTTGATGTTAATGGACAACAAGTTGACGGAGCAACAAAGGATGTTATGAATATAGAACCAATAAATAAAAGATTTGAAGCATTTGGAGCAAAAGTATTGATTGTTGATGGGCATAATATTAAAGATTTATGTGAAGCTAGTAAAAAAGAAGAAAAAGGAAAATCATTAGTTGTACTTTGTTATACAAATCCATGTGAAGGTTTACCTTTATTAAAAGAAAAAAAGCCTAAATTACATTATGTTAGATTTACTGAAAAAGAAATGCCTAAATATGTAGAAGTATATAAAAATATGAATTTTGGAAGGGAATAGTATGGAAATATTAAATCAAGTACATAATAATAATTTGATAAAATGGGCGAAAAATAGACCAGAAGTTTTAGTTTTATCAGGAGATTTAACTGGATCAACAGAAATAGATTTGTTTAAAAAAACTTATCCAGATAGATTTATATCTATGGGTTTGGGTGAACAAAATATGTTAAGTTTTGCAGGAGGCTTGGCTAGGGAAGGATATATTCCATTTTTACATACATTTGCAGTATTTTTATATCGTAGACCATATGATCAACTTGCAATGAGTGTATGTTATCCTAATTTAAAAGTCAGAATTTTCGGGTTTTTACCAGGATTAATGACTCCAGGTGGAGTTACTCATCAAGCTATAGAAGATATAGCAACATTAAGAGGTTTACCTAACTTAACAATTTTAGAAGTCGGAGATGCTACTGAAGTTGAATCAGTATTAGATGCTACTGAAACAATAAATGGACCAGTTTATATAAGAATGCTGAGAGGAGAAATACCTAGATTATTTGATAAATCAGAACCTTTTAAAGTTGATAAGGTTAGAGTAATAAATGATGGAGAAGATATAACATTATTTTCTAGTGGATCTTCAACAGAAGAAGCTATGAGAGCAATAGAAATAATAGAAAGTAAAGGAATTTCTGTAAGACATGTTCATGTATCTACTTTAAAACCTTTTAATGATAGCGAGATATTAAATTCTATAAATAAAGCTAAATATGGAATAATAACAATGGAAAATCATAATATTATTGGTGGATTAGGGACTTGTGTATCAGAAGTTATGGCTCAAAATGGATGTTCAAAAAAATTATATAGAATAGGGATAAAAGACAGATACGGATTTGGATCTTCATTTAATTATTTAAAAAAGAAATATGAAATAGATGCTAGAGCATTAATAAATAAAATAGAAGAAATAATGAATGTGAATTTGAATATAAGTGATAATGAAATAAAAGAAGTAAGAATTCAAACGATTAAATCTATACCTAGTGATCAATTAGAAGCATTATAGTATAAATGTAGGGGGAAATATGTTATTAATGGAATTAAGAAAAAGAGTTTATGAAGCTAATATGGAACTTTTATATAATAATTTAGTTAGATGGACTAGTGGAAATGCAAGTGCAATAGATGAAAAAACTAGATATGTTGTTATAAAACCAAGTGGGGTTAAATATAAAGATTTGAGTCCAGAAAATATGGTGATAGTAGACCTAGAGGGGAATATAATAGAAGGAGATTTAAAACCTTCTGTTGATACAGCTTCACATTTATATGTATATAGACATAGAAAAGATATTGCAGGAATTATACATACACATTCACCTTATGCTACTTCATTTGCAGTTAGAGGAGAAGATTTGGAAATATTTACTACAACATCAGCGGCTCAGTTTGGAAAAACTATAAAATGTTCAGGTTTTGCTCTTATAGGAGAAGAAGAAATAGGTAAGGAAATAATTGATAAAATAGGAGATAATTCAGCAATTTTAATAAAAAATCATGGAGTATTTACTATTGGTAATTCAGTTGAAAGTGCATTAAAATCAGCAGTTTTGCTAGAAGAAACAGCGGAAGTTGTTCATTTTGCTAAATTAAGAGGATCAATAAATAAATTAGATAAAAAAATTATTGAAGAAGGTTATAGAAGATATCATTCACAATATGGACAAAAAAATAATGTATAAAATTTCAGAGAGTATTTTAAATATTTACTTTCTAATTTTAGAATATGATATTAAAGATACAAAAATGTTGAAAGTTAGGACAATACAATAATAAAAAGTTGTAGAAAATTAATAAAAATATAATATTTGATAAAAAAGTAAAATAAAATTATTTTTTACATTATCAAGTGAAAATCCATATATACAATTATGTTAAGTATTGTAAAAAAGGAGGACATTATGAAGCGATTTTTCTTAGAGTTAAAAAATATTTCAAAAACATTTCCAGGAGTAAAAGCACTTGATAATGTTAGATTTGATATATATCCAGGAGAGGTACATTCATTAGTAGGTGAAAATGGTGCAGGTAAATCTACATTAATAAAAATAATAACAGGTGTATATCAACCTGATAAAGGTTCAGAAATATTTATTGAGGGGAAAAAAGTTTCTATAAATAGTGTTATAGATTCTATTAGAATGGGTATATCAGTAATATATCAAGATTTTAGTTTGTTTTCTAATTTAACAGTAGCTGAAAATATTATGATTAATCAATTAATAGAGAGAAAATCTAAATTAGTTAATTGGAATAGAATAATAAAAAAATCACAGGATGCATTAAATATAATAAAATCTGACATTAATCCAAGAGAAAAAGTCGAAAATTTATCTATTGCAAAGCAACAAATGGTTGCAATTGCAGGAGCTGTTGCTCAAAATTCAAAAATGATTATAATGGATGAGCCAACATCAGCGTTATCAAGATCTGAAATAGATAACTTATATACAATAATAGATAGGCTGGTCAAAAAAAATATAGCAGTAATGTTTGTGTCGCATAAAATGGATGAATTATTTAGATTAAGCGATAGATTTACAGTATTTAGGGATGGGCAATACATAGATACAATTAATAAAGGGAATATTAATAGAAAAGGTTTAATTAATAAAATGGTAGGACGTAATGTTGAAATTATTAATTATGCAAATATAAAAGAAAAATCAGAGATAGTTTTAGAAGTTAAAAATTTAACGAAAAGAGGAAATTATAAGGATGTAAACTTTAAGTTATATAAAGGAGAAGTTTTAGGAATAACTGGTCTTGTAGGAGCGGGACGTTCAGAAATGATTCAAAGTATTTTTGGAATAACAAATGCAGATGAAGGAGAAATTTATATAAATGGGAAATTAGTTGATATAAAACATACATGGGATGCAATATCTCATAAGATAGCATATGTTCCAGAAAATAGGCAAACCCAAGGATTAATATTAGATTATTCATTAGAAGACAATATCTCATTGCCAGTATTAAAAAAATATGTGAATAAATATGGTGTTGTAAATAAAAAAAATCAAGGTGAAAAAATTCAAAAATTAATGGATAAACTTGATGTAAGACCAAATAATAAAACTTTGTTAGCGAAACAACTTTCAGGAGGAAATCAACAAAAAGTTGTAATTTCTAAATGGTTAGGGACAAATGCTGAAATAGTTATTGTTGATGAACCAACAAATGGTGTTGATATAGGAGCTAAAGTTGAAATTCACAAAATTTTAAGAGAATTAGCAGAAAGTGGGAAATCTGTAATTGTTATATCATCAGAATTGCCGGAAGTTATGTCTATTAGTGATAGAATCCTTGTGATGAGAAGAGGGAAAATAAGTGGAGAATTTATTAATAATGGTTTAACACAAGAAATGATAATGGATAAAGCAGTAGCTAATAATTAAGGAGGGAAAATGATTAATAGATTATTAAAACAAAAAGAAACTTTACTTATATTAATAGTAATAATTCTTTCTACAATTATAGCGTTAATAAATCCTACATTTTTAAAAATAGAAAATTTTGTTGATTTAATGAAAGGAAATTCTGTTTTAGGTATAATGGCATTAGGGATGTTAATAGTTTTAATATCGGGAGGTATTGATCTTTCTATAACTGGAATTATAACATTAACATCAGTTATAACGGGAATTTTATTAAGAAATACAACATTTAGTTTAGGGTTGATAATATTAATATGTGTACTTGTAGGAGGTTTTGTAGGATTAATTAATGGTTTAATTATTACAAGATTTGAAATACCACCAATAGTAGTAACTTTAGGAACAAATAGTATATTAATGGGACTAATTTTATATGAAACAGAGGGTAATATGATAACAGGGTTACCGCAATGGTTTAAAAATTTTGGAGTACTTTCTATATTTAAAATCGGGAATTTAAAATTACCAATACAAACATTTCTATATTTAATAGTATTTTTATTAGTGTTTTTATTAATAAATTATACAGTTATAGGTAGAGGGTTTTATGCAATTGGAGGTAATGAAATTTCTGCAATGAGAGTAGGATATAATGTAAAACTAATAAGAACATTAGTATATGTTTTTAATGGTATGCTTGTAGGATTTGCAGGAATAATAAATACTTCTATAGTACAAGGTGTAAATCCTAATACTTATATAGGAACAGATATGCTAGTTATTTCTATTGCTGTAATTGGGGGAGCCAGCATTTTAGGTGGAGTAGGAACAGTAACTGGGACACTTTTAGGAACAATATTAATGGCAATTATTAATAATGGTTTAATATTGGCAAAAGTTCCTACATTTTGGCAAAAAATAGCAATGGGAGTAATTATTTTAATTGCCATTTCTATTGATATTTTGAATTACAAAAAACAAAAATTAAAACTTATTAAAGTTGATATTGAGGATTAGGAGTAGGTTATGATAAAAAATAAATTTAAAAAATTATTATTAAAATCCGAAGGTATGCTTTTTATTATATTTTTAATAACATTTTTTGGAGTTGGATTATTTAACCCAGAAAAATTTTTAACAATAAATAACTTGACTTCTATGGCTTTTCAAATACCAGAATTAGGTCTATTAGCATTAGCTATGATGGCTATAATTTTGACCGGAGGAATCAATTTATCTATAGCGGCAACCGCTACATTTTCAAGTATAATAGGAGCCTTATTTTTAAGAAGTGATTTTGCAAAAGCTAATCCAATAATTTCTATTTTAATAACAGTTATAATAATAATGTTAGTATCACTTGTCGCAGGAATAATAAATGGATTTTTTGTAGCTTATGTGGGAGTTACAGCAATGTTAGCAACATTGGGAACAATGACTTTATTTGAAGGGATTGGTCTAAATATTACAAAAGGGGGAGCAGTTTCAGGCTTTCCATTGGAATTTATAGCAATAGGAAATAAAATATTTCTAGGGATACCTATACCTATGATGATATATATAATAGTGTGTATTTTTAGTTATTTTTTATTAGAACGTTCAGCATTTGGAATTAAAGTTCATATGTTAGGAAGTAATAGTGTTGCATCAGAATTTTCAGGAATAAATGTAAAATGGGAAATATTTAAAATATACTTATATTCTGCAATTATGAGTGGAATTGCAGGAATTATAATGATGTCTAGATATAATTCGGCTAAAACTGATTATGGTTCATCATACTTAATGCAAGCAATTACAGTAGTTGTATTAGGTGGAACAAGTATTACAGGAGGTCATGGAACAGTTCTTGGAACAGTAATATCGGTATTGATTATACAAGTTGTATCAACAGGATTAAATATAATAGGTATTAATAGAAATATAGTTGATATTGTAATAGGTGGACTTTTAATATTAGTGTTAATAGTTAAATATTTTATAAAAAAATATAAAAATGAATAAAAAAATTAATATGTGGAAACACAAGAAGGAGAGAAATATGAAAAAAATTAGTAAATTTGTTACACGTTTCGTATCAACAATTTTATTATTAGGTGCATTTGTTGCATGTGGTAAAAAAGAAGAGATTCAGACTGCTAAAAAAGAAAATAAGAAATTAACTATTGCTATTATGCCTAAATTAGTAGGAATTCCTTATTTTAATCAAACAAGTGAAGGAGCTGAAAAAGCAGGAAAAGATTTAGGGGTAGAAGTAATATATACAGGTCCTACAAAAGCAGATGCTGCAGAACAAGTTAAAATGATTGAAGATTTGATCAATAGAGGAGTAGATGCTATTGCAGTTGCTCCAAATGATCCAGCAGCGGTTATACCTGTATTACAAAAAGCAAAAGCTGCTGGTATAGTTGTATTAGACTGGGATACTCCAACAGATATTGCAATAGTTGATGCTTCTGTTCGTCAAATTGATGATAAAGAAATAGGAGAAAAAATTATACAAAAATTAGTAGAATATATGGGAACAGATGAAGGGGATTATGCAATAGTAACTGGTGGATTATCAGCAGAAAACTTAAATAAGTGGATACAATTTGGATTGGATTATAGCAAAGAACATTATCCAAAATTAAATTTGGTAACAGATAAAATACCTACTGATGAAAAACAACAAGAGGCTTATTCAAAAACTTTGGATTTAATTAAAGCTTATCCTAATATTAAAGGAATTGCAGGATATTCAACTGTAGCTCCATTAGGAGTTGCTCAAGCTATAAGAGAAAAAGGATTACAAGATAAAATTGCAGTAGTAGGAAATGCAGTTAAAGAAGATGCTCAAGATTTTTTAAGTGATGGTTCATTAGATGCTGGTGTATTATGGAATCCAAAAGATTTAGGATATTTGACAATAAGTGTTGCTAAAGCTTTGTTAGAAGGTAAAGAATTAAAAGATGGTATGGAAGCTGAGGGATTTGGTAAAATTTCAGTTAAAGAAGGTAAAATTATAATAATGGGACCATCTTCAGTATATGAAAAATAAAAAAATAGGGGTGATGCTAGATGAAATATTTATTAGGAATAGATAATGGAGGGACATTTTCAAAGGCAGCATTGTTTGATGAAAATGGGAATCAAATATCTATGCATAGTGCTCCTACTACAACTATTACTCCTAAAATTGGGTACGTAGAAAGAAATATGGATGAATTATGGGAAATCACAGCACAAGTTATAAGGAAAACTATAGAAAAAAGTAATATAGATCCAAATCAAATTAAAGGAGTATCTTTTTCTGGACATGGAAAAGGTTTATATATGGTAGATTATAATGGAAACCCTGCGTATAATGCAATTGCATCAACAGATACAAGAGCATGGGAAGAAGTGAAAAAATGGTATGAAAATGGTGTGAATATTAAAGTATATGAAAAAACTTATCAAGAAATATTGGTTACACAACCTGTTAGTTTATTATCTTGGATAAAAAAAAATAAAAAAGAATTATTAAAAAATGTTAAATATATATTTTCAGTAAAAGATTACATTCGTTATAAAATTACTGGTGTTGCAAATGGTGAATATAGTGATTTTTCAGGATCTAATTTGATAAATTTAAGAACAAAGAATTATGATATAGAATTAATGTCATTATTTGATTTAGAAGATTGTTATGATAAATTACCCCCTTTAAAACATTCAATAGATGTATGTGGGTATGTTATTAAAGAAGTGAGTGAAAAAACTTTACTTCCTGAAGGGACACCTGTATCTGCTGGTATGTTTGATGTCAATGCTTGTGGAATTGCATCTGGGTTAATTAATGAAAAAGAAATGTGTATGATTGCAGGTACTTGGAGTATAAATGAATATATTTCTAAAAAACCAATTTTAAATGGGACCATACAATTAAATTCATTCTTTTGTATACCAGATTATTATCTTATTGAGGAAAGTAGTCCAACTTCAGCTGGGAATATGCAATGGTTTATTGAAAAAATTATGAATTATGAAAAAGAAAATGTTGAGAATATATATGAATTAACAAATGAAATGGTTGAATCAATAGAACCGCAAGATACTAATGTAATTTTCTTGCCATTTTTAAATGGGTCTAATGTTAATCCATTAGCTAAGGCAACATTTATAGGTTTAACTTCATATCATGAAAAAAAACATATGTTAAGAGCTGTTTATGAAGGCATAGTTTTTTCGCATATTACACATATTAAAAGATTATTAAAAAATAGAGAAAAACCAAAATCAATTAAATTATCTGGTGGTGCTGCAAATTCAGATGTTTGGGTTCAAATGTTTGCAGATTCTTTACAAATACCAATAGATGTTATAGAAAATAAAGAAATGGGAGCACAAGGGGCTGCTATATCTGCTGGAATAGCTATTGGAGTATATGAAGATTATGAAAGTGCAATAAAGAGAACAGTTAAAATAACAAAAACAATTTATCCTAGATTAGAATATAAGGAAATATATGAAAAAAAATATAATATATATAAATCCGTAATTGAAAACCTTAATAGTGTATGGGATAAATTTGGAAATTAAAATAAATTAAAAACTGATTTCATTAAAATTTTACTGATATATTGAAATGAAATCAGTTGTTTTAGTATTAAAAAAGAATACGATGTTAAGAAAGAGAGTAAAAGTGGACGAAAATATAAAAACATATATAAAAAATGGTAAAGCCATTTTAGGGATAGAATTAGGTTCAACAAGAATTAAAGCAATACTTATAGATGATAATAATATGCCTATTGCATCTGGTGAATTTAATTGGCAAAATCAACTAATTGATGGTATATGGACTTATGATTTGAAATATGTTGAAAAAGCCTTATCAAATTGTTACATGGATTTAAAAAGAAATGTATTAAAAAAATATAAAGTTACAATAACAAATCTGAAAGCACTAGGTATTAGTGGAATGATGCATGGTTATATAGTTCTTGATAAAAATAATAAACCAATAGCTCCTTTTAAAACTTGGAGAAATAATATTTCAAAAGAAGCAAGTATTAAGCTAAGTAATTTATTTAATTATCCCATTCCTCAAAGATGGAGTATAGCACATTATTATCAATGTATGTTAAATAATGAAAAATATGTTAAAGATGTTTGTTTTTTAACAACTTTATCAGGGTATGTTCATTATTTGTTAACAGGAGAAAAAGTTTTAGGTATAGGAGATGCATCTGGTATATTTCCAATAGACTTAAAAACAAAAGATTATAATAAAGTTATGATTAAACAGTTTAATGAATTATCTAGAAAACATAAAATAAATAATGATATATATAAAATAATGCCTAAAGTTTTAATTGCTGGAGAAAATGCAGGGATATTAACAAAAGAAGGTGTTAAATTACTAGATAAAGAATCGGACTTATGTTCAGGTATACCTATGGCAGCACCTGAAGGTGATGCAGGAACAGGAATGATTGCGACTAATACTATCAAAGAAAAAACAGGGAATGTATCAGCAGGGACATCCATATTTGCTATGGTAGTATTAGAAAAAGAATTATCTAAAATTTATGAACAAATAGACTTAGTTACTACTCCTACTGGTAAATTAGTTGCTATGGCACATTCTAATAATTGTACAACAAATTTAGATTCTTGGATTAATTTGTTTATGGAAGTTATAGAATTAACTGGGAATAAGGTAAGTAAAACAAAATTATATGAATTATTATATACAAAAGCTTTAAGCTGTAAAGAGATAGAAGATGGGATAATGAGTTATGGATATATTTCTGGAGAACATATGACAGGGTTTAGTGAAGGAAGACCATTATTAGTTAGAAAACCAGATGCTTTATTTAATATTGCAAATTTTATGAGAGCAAATTTGTTTACTACACTAGGATCTATTAAAATAGGTTTAGATATACTTTTAAAAGAAGAAAATGTAAAAATAGAAAAATTATATGCACATGGTGGATTATTTAAAACTAAACTTGTTGGGCAAATGTTTATGTCTGCTGCCATAAATTCATATGTTTCTGTTGGAGAAATAGCTGGAGAAGGAGGAGCGTGGGGAATTGCTTTATTGGCTTCATATCTTGTTAATAAATCTAAAAGAGAAAAATTAGAGAATTTTTTAGATAATAAAGTATTCGTGTTAAATAATAAAGAAACAGTTATAAAAGCTCCTAAAGAATTAGTTGAATCTTTTGAAAAATTTATGATAGTATATAAAAATTGTTTAGAAATAGAAAGAAGTGCAGTAAATTGTTTAAAATAAATAATATATATTTAAATAATGATATTAAAGTTGAAGTAGTAATGATACCAAATAAAATCAAAGAATAAATTAAATAAATATTATAAAGGGGAATTAAAAAATATGATAAAAAAATTATAGAGTATGCTTTGAAATGGATAAATTTTACGATATCAGTAATAAATACAACTTTTTCTAGTCTTTCTAAAATGTTAAAGTTAATAGAATAATATAATAAAAAATATAAAAATAATAATTAAAAAAATGTGAATAAATTGATTATTTTAAGGAATGTAATTTTATAGATTATATTCCTTTTTAAAATAAATAAAAAAAATACTATTTTTTTTTACTTAAAAATTGTATAATGAATTTAAGTAAAATAAAATTAATTTAGAAAGTGAGGGTCTTATGAAATTGAAAAATAATAGAGCAGGTAATTTAAAATACATGAATACAGGATACACAACATATATACCTAATAAATTATCTAATATAAATATAGAAATAGATAATAAAATGAATTTATTATTAAATAAAGCATATTTGTTATTAGGTAGATTAGATGGTATAACTATTACATTACCAGATATAGATTTATTTGTTTTAATGTATGTTCAAAAAGAGTCTACACTTAGTTCCCAAATAGAAGGAACACAAGCATCTTTAATAGATGTGTTGCAAAAAGAAAGATTAGAAAATAATAAAAATAATATAAAAGAAACAGAAGAAATAGTTAATTATATAAAGGCAACAAAATTTGCATTTGAAAAATTAAAAGAATTACCTTTATGTATGAGATTAATAAAAGAAGTACATAAAGTATTATTATATAATATTCGTGGTAGTGAAAAAGAATTAGGAGAATTTAGAAATAGTCAAAATTGGATAGGTTATACAGGATGTAATTTAAATACAGCAACATATATACCACCAGCAGTAGAATATATGACAAAAGCTTTGTATGAACTTGAGGAGTATATAAATAATGAATCTAATATACCCAATATTATAAAAATAGCATTAATACATTATCAATTTGAAACTATCCACCCATTTCTTGATGGCAATGGAAGAATAGGAAGATTACTTATAATATTGTTTTTAAAAGAAGTAGGATTAATAAATTATCCTGTATTATATTTAAGTTATTATTTTAAAAAGAATAGAAGTGAATATTACGATTTACTTATGAAAGTTAGATTTGAAGGTAAATATGAAGAGTTTATTAAATTTTTCATAACAGGAATAATAGAGGTGTGTAAAGATTCATTGAAATCTATACGAGATATATTAGAACTAAAAAAACAGGATATTGAAAAAATTAATGCAATAGGAAAAGGGAATATTCTAAATTTATTAAAAATATATGACTATTCATTAAAACATCCATTTTTAAATTCTAAGGATTTAGAAAATGAATTTGATATTAGTAAACCAACTATAAATAAATTATTAGATATATTATTAGATTTAGGAATATTTGAATTAGTAGATAAAGATAAAAAAAGATACAAGGAATATGTATATAGAAAATATGTGGATATATTATCTGAGGGGACAGATGTAAATTAAAAAATATTTAAAAACTATAATAGCAGAAAAAGTTATATTATTTTTTAAATTCTAAATAATTACTAAATATGGAGTAATTCTTAGTAAAATATGATGAAAAATATATGATTGTAGATTTATTCAACTGTTTGGAAATTCCGAATAATTCAAAAATAAAAGTATAGAATGTTTGAAATAGTTAAAATTTTATGGAATAAAAAATTAATAATTATTTAATATAAGCGGTGAATAATGAAATTTAGTTTTGAAGAATGGAAAGAAAAATATAAATGCTCTAAAAAATATTTTGAAAGTTAAATATGAAATTGATGAAGAATACAAACTAATATAAATAAAAAGATCTATGTTTATTCATGTGTTTATTTAATTTGCTAGAATATAAGAGTATAATATGTTAGAATAGGTTATAGATATTAAATTTTAGTTGAAATATTTGTTAATATATAGATCATAATTTAAAAAGTTGAGATATATAATTTAGTTTACTAAATGTAGAAAATAAACATAATGATCCTAAATATGCTTCTATAATTGGAATGTATTTTAATAATATTGAAAATATTAAATTCACAGAATTTAATAAAATAATTTAGAGGAGGAGTATGGAAATACAATTTATATTTACAAGTAAAAATAAAAATAATGAAAGTGTTGAAAACTTTTTGTCTGAACACTTTATTTTATGTCCTGAAAATATATTTGAAATAAAATCATTTGAAATGGATAAAATGCCAAAATATAAATTATCATTAGAAAAAGTTGGAATAAATGCAAGATATTTAAAAATATATTTTGAAAATTCAGAAGAAGATTTTGTGTATATGGTAAAAATATTAGAAAAAATAAAAGAAATAATAAAAAAAAATAAAAAAGGCAATTTTAATGTTACAATATCTTATGATGGTGTTTCTGAATATTTATGTAATTTGTTAGATGCTAAATTTAATAAGTTTGAACGGAAATTAAAGCAAATTATATATATTATACTATTAAAAGCATATGGATCAGATTGGGTAAAAGAAACGATAAGTAAAGAAAAGCAAAATCAATTAAGAAAAGAAGAAAATGTTTCTAAATTGATTGAAAGCGGATTGGATAAAATGACTTATGAAGATTATAAATTGTATTTATTTGATGAAAGAAAAATATCAATTGAAGATAATTTGATTTTAAAATTTCAAAATAAAAAACTAACTGAATTGTCAAGTTTTGAATTGAAAAGTTTAGAAGAAAAATCAAATCCATATACTTTGTGGGATAAATTTTTTGATAATGATAATAAAGAATTTAATTTGAAAGAAGAAATGAATTATTTACAGGATGTACGAAATATAATTTTTCATAATAAAGAAATAAAATTATTGGAATATGAAAAAACATTGGAAAAAATAGAGAATATAAATATAAAATTAGAAAAAGTTATTGAAGTTATAGAAAAAGAAATTTATGATGATGATATTATAATTGAAATATTGTATAATGATATCAGTACTTCAATTAAAATGGGTGAAACAATGAAATCTTTAATTGATTTTCAAACTAAATTAACTAAAATTATAAATTTACCATTACAGAAAATGAAGATTGATATTTTAGAACATCAACAAAAAATATCAAAAATGACACAATCATTTATATTGCCTAGAAGTATATTAAATATTAGTACTGATATTTCAAAAAAGCAACAAAGAATTTTTGATATAACTCAATCATTATCTAGATTACCTAATATTGGTTTAAATACAAGTATGAAGACTATAAATAAATCTATATTAAATAATGAGATTATAAAAAGTAAATTTAATGCTAAATATTAGAATATTAATTTTATAATGTTTTTCTTATTGAGAAAATAAATAGAATAGATAGAGTAAATAAAATGAAAGATTATAACATAGAAGATATATAAAAATTAAAGCCCAATTATTAAATTGGATATTTAAACATATGTTATTAGAAATGAATGGTAAGGTATTTTTGAATATGTTTTCAGGGACTGGTATAGCTTCTTCAAAAGTATTGTTAAATTTTGCAAAAACATATAATAAATATAAAATTAATAATGAGTTAAAATTATTATAAAAAATTGAAATAGTAAAGATGAATATTTAAAAAATATATATACACTAACAAGATTAGAATTTTTAACAAGTATAGCATTGGTACAAAATTTTGGAAATATGGATATAAGACCAAATTATTCAATTGATAATGAAGGAAACCGTACTTTTACTGTAAGAGAAGGAATAGGAGATATTGAAGTTTATGATAAAAATTTTGATATATTAGTTGGGGTAACTTTATTAAAAAATAAAAATAAATTTATGATTGAAATACAATAATAATACATTTGAAAAAATTAAGAGAAAAAGCAAAAAAATTGTTTTAGTTTATTTATTGTACTAAGTATTCATGTAGGCACAAAATATAGAGAAAATATAGATATAGTTTCTTAAAAAACAATTAATTTTACACATAATATAAGTAATTTTAATAAATTAAAGAGATTTTTAATTAAATGATTTTTACAAATAAAAAATATAAACTATGAAATAAGCAATTTAAAAAATGTATAAATAACTAATAAAGTATAGTATTATCAAATTAATTATAATGAAAGTAGAAGATGTGGAGAAATAAATATGGATGATAAAACATTTATGCCAAGTATTTGGAGTGTAGAAAAATTATTTAATAGAGTGTTTGAAATACCTGTATATCAAAGACCATATTCTTGGGATAAAGAAGAGGTAGAAACATTAATAAATGATATAATAGATTCTTATATTGAAGATAATAAACAAACATATTATGTTGGTAATATTTTAATAAAAGATAAAAGGGAAAAAATAAATGGAGAATTTATTAAATATGAAATAATAGATGGACAACAAAGAATAACAACATTAAATTTAATATTATTAGCATTATATACATTAATAGATAAAGATTCAGATGATGAAGTTTATATAAATATAAGAAATTTATTGTGGAAAAAATTAGAAAGAAAAAATATTAAAGATTTAAGAACTATGAATTTAGGTAATTTAGAGCAAGAATATTTTGAAAATTTATATAATGAATGTTTTATAGAAAAAAATAATATTATGGATACAATAGAAAATATTAAAAAGACTAATATATTTACAATAAGAATAAAGAATAATTTTTTAATTATAAGAAATATAATTAAAGAAAGAATAATGGGGAATGATATTCAAAATTTATACAAATTTTCAGATTTCTTATTAGCATATATAAAAGTTTTAGCTATTGAAATAGATATGAAAATGACTAAAATATTTTCTATTTTTGAATCAATTAATAGTAAAGGTAAAAAGTTAGAAGAAATTGATTTAATTAAAAGTTATATATTTTCAGTAATAGATTTTAAGAAACATGACATATACTTAAAAAAATGGGGACAATTAATAGAAGAAACAGAAGATAATTTAGAAGATTATTTATATGTTTATATAAAATCTTTTGTTAAATTTTATAGACAAAACATAAAAATAAAATCATTTAAAGATATTATTAAAAATAAATTGAAAGAAGATTATGGTATAGAAAATGATTCTTGTGTGTTTGAAAAATTATTAGATGATATGTTAAAACAAGTTAAATATTATAAAATGTTAACAGATATAAATTTATCTAATAAATTAATTAATAATAATGTTTTTAAATTTTATCATAAAGCATGTATAAATCTATCATATAATCATCCAAAACCATTATTTATGAGATTATTTTCTGAATATGCCAAAGGATATATAGAAAAAAATGATTTGATAGAAATAGTAAAAGAAATAAGTGTGTTTATGTTTAAATTTATAACAATAGTTGGATTAGACAGTAAAGATGTTATAGAATTATTTTCGGATATAATGGGAAACATATATGAAAAAGAAATAGATGAATCAATAGATAAAGAGAAAATTAAAAATTTAATAGCATTAAAATTAAATAAAGAAAATATAGATAATGAATTATTACATAAAAAAATATCTACATATGATGCTTACAGTAAATCAAATGTTACAAATGTATTATTATCACTTTATCAATCATTAGATAAAGATAGAGTTTCTTATGATAAAGCAAATTTATATTTACTGGATAAAGATAAAATTTCTATTGGATTGGATCATTTAATGCCCCAAAATCCTAATCCAAATGATATATACTTAAAATATTATGTTGAAAATAAAAAGTTAATTTTAAAAGATTGCCATGATTTTCCAAAGGAGTTTGAAACTGGTCAAAATTATGAAGATTTTAAGAATAAAGTATTAAATAAAATA
>NZ_LOQI01000022.1 GCF_001517915.1 Oceanivirga salmonicida
CAAGTGTCAAATTTAAGATATTATAGCATATTTTACTATATTTTTTCTAGCATACATAACATTTTTATTTTAATTTTCTACTAATATCATTATTAAAATTAAGAATATTTTCATATTTTCATTGTAATATAAATTTTTAAAAGATTAAATATTAATTTCAATGAATAATAATTTCAATATAAAATAAAGACACCACAAAAATGTGATGTTTTATAATAAGCTTACTTTAAATCTCTTTCTTTTAATAATTTTTCAATAAATTCTTTATCATTTAAATTTGATATATCCATTTAATTTCTCCATAACATATATAATAAATTATTTACTTTTCTATCAATCCCACATGAATTGAAACGTGAGTATGGATTTATTTAACCTATTTTTGACCGTTTTTTTAATGTCTTTGTTTTGAAACTCATCAAAGATTGAATATTAATTCTTCTTTTATTATACCTTAAATAACAAAAAATTACCTTACAAATATATCATCTGCAAGGTAATATCTCTTTGTGAATCCTTTAAATTTAAACCATTATTTTTATTTCTGATTTAAATTCAACTTCCAATTCTGCATTTTTTCAAAAGCCTTAGTTATTTTTCATTATTCCCTATCCTTTAAAATTTCTTCTACACTAATTCTATTTAACTTTAGTTTCGCAAGTGCGAAAGATATAAAGTATGAAATCAATATAATTGCCGCTATAACAAAATAAGTTTCTAAAGCAAATTTAAGGTTAAATCCTACTGCTCTATTTGAAACTAAGAACGGATAAATCATTAAAATAATATATCTCGTTATAGGTATAAAAATTAATGCAGAAATAATTACCGTGTATAAATTATTTCTCAAATAAATCTTTGAAATTTCAGTTTTATTGAATCCAAATAATTTAAACATTGAAATATTATACTTCTGCCTATCTATAATCATCTTAACCATTAAGTACATAACAAGCACAAATAGTATTACTGAGGAAAAGATTAATATATAGATTAGTCTATTCATTAGTTCCATAAATGTATGCGATGATTCTTTAACATCGTTACCAGTTGTTACCGAATAGAGCCTTCCTTTTTCGATATCAAGCTTATTATCAGAAATAATTAAATTGTAATAATTGTGTTCTTTATCAAATCGCTTCCGCATATCATCAATATTCATAAATACAAATAATCCTGGTGCATAATTAACTATTTTTTTTACTTTGAATACATATTTTATCGAATTTATTTTATCTTCCAATTCAAAATCATCGCCAACTTCAACAGCGTATTTATTAGCAACTGATGTGGATATGTAAAGTTCGTCCTTATTGGTTTCTATTTCGTATGGGAATGAATCACTATTCTTATAAATTCCTAAGATAGAAACATTGAAATTTTCATTTAGCACTTTTTTATCAAGTTTTTTGAGATATGCCTTTTCAACTCCTTCATAATTATCTTTTTCATTATCTGGATAAGACAGTGAATACATATAATTGAACTTTACATCCCTGCTCGTTTCATCAACAAGGTTTGTTAATGCACTATATATAGAAAATGCCAACATTATAAGGAGTAGGGATATAAATATTCCCAGTGAAATTGTAAGGTTATATTTAATCTCTCTAATAAACAACTTGATTCTAAACTTATTAATAAATTTAAAACCACGATATTTATTTCCCTTTATATCCTTAGGTTTGTATGCTGATTGTGTTTTTCTCATTAAATCTAGAGGCTCTTTAGAAAGCTTCTTGTTAATGAATACAAAATTTATTAACAATGATATCAGTATGGGTGAAACAACACCATAGATTATCAAATATGTAGGATATATATGATTTAATTTCGGATACGAGAAGTAATTAACGTTATCTCCCATTTGCAAGTCAATAGCTAAAAATCCTAGTATTGTGCCTGTTATTCCTCCTAATACACAGATTGCGACAGGCAATGCTATAAAATGCTTTATAAGTTCTTTTTTAGAAAACCCTAACGCATATAACGTGCCTATTATTTTACTTTCTCTATCTATTGCACTAATCACAAATGTAGATAAAACATAGGCTAATAGAATTAAAATAATAAATCCTGCTGTTAATGCACCTTTTTTATCTACCTGAATGTCTCTTGCAGAAGCATCTATTCTAGGATTATCTTCCGCTTCAATAAATTCCTTTAAGTTTTTATAAGTTGCCTGTTTATAGCCACCTGTTAATTTATTGAAATATTCATATGCATACTCATCTTTAACGTTTGAAACCTTGAACTCAAACTCGCTAATTTTATCATATACATCATCACTTGTTGCTTCATCATAAAGTTTATAAGCATATTGTACAGATTCTGCTTTCAAAGATTTCTTCGAATTTAGTAGTAGCTTATAGCCTTCTTCATTTACAAATGCGGTTGAGAATATTTTTGCATTAGAAGATGAGTCTGTTAGTTCATCTAAGACATCGTCATAATCTGGAGTTGAACCAATACCTACAACAGTAAATATATTATCAGCTATTGTTATTTCATCACCTACAGCAATATTATTTGCCTTACAATAGTTCTTTTCTAAGACAATCTCCGTTTCCGAACTAGCTTCTTTACCTTTATCAAGCTCAATTAAATCTATTTTTTTTCTAGTTTCAAAAACTCTAATACTACCCTCATCCATAGCAAAATCCAATGAAAAATGTTTTTCTAACACTATTCCCATATCTCTTAATTCATCTATTTGAACATCGGTTAAAGGCACAAATACCGAAAATTGACCATCTTCAATCACATTATCTTTTGCGTGTTTTTCAACACCTTTAATAACGGTATCTGCCGAGCCAGCTACACTTACAACTAAGAACATTGAAATTACAACAGAAATAAATATAGAAAAGTACTGTAAAAAATGTTCTTTAAAATCTCTTAATATCTTCTTTTTTAGCATAATTTATTACCACTCTATTTCTTTTGCAGGAATTTTTTCATTATCAAAGTCTTCTTTTATAATTCCATCTTTTAAAACAATTATCTTGTCTGCCATTTTTTTTATTTCTTCATTGTGAGTTATTATCAATATTGTTGTTCCGTACATTTGATTTATTTTTTCAAATAGAACTAGCATTTCTTTAGATGACTTATAATCTAAAGCTCCTGTAGGTTCATCACATAATAATATTTTAGGATTTTTTACTATAGCACGAGCAACAGAGCATCTTTGTTGCTGGCCCCCAGAAACCTGTGAAGGATATTTGTCTTGGAATTCATATATATTTAGAACTTTTAAAATCTCATCAATATCTAGAGGCTCGCTAGACAAATACTGAGACACCTCAATGTTTTCTCTAAGAGTTAGGTTTGGGATCAAATTATAGAACTGAAATACAAATCCCAAATAATCTCTCCTGTATTTTGTTATATTTTTTTTATTTAACTTATTTATCTCAAGACCATCAATTAAGATTTGTCCTGAATCTATTTTGTCTAGTCCACCAATAACGTTTAAAAAAGTTGATTTACCTGAACCCGAAGGACCTAATATAACAGAAATAGTACCTTTTTCAATTTTGGTACTTATTTTTTTTAATACTTGTACGTAGTTTTCATTCGTTCCATAGCTTTTGATAACATCATTTAGTTCTAAAAACATAATTTATAGCTCCTTTTTTTCACTTTATTTTCTACATAATCAGTTATTTTTTTAACTGTTAATAAATCTATCAATTCATCTTCTTCAATTTCTTTATCAGTAAAAGGTCTAATAATTTTACTACTCCATTTCTTCCAGTATAATTTTTTTGTTTTTTATTCTTAATATATTAAATACTTCATCAATATCTTCATTTATTTAGTATTCCAATTGTATCAAAAATAGCATTTTTATTTAAAATTTTTATTATTTTTCTAATGTGATAATGAATTTTTTTTTAGTACTTTATAATTATCTCAAACCTTTAAAACCTTTTAATTACTTAGTTATTAAAGCAACTATTTCAATATGGTGTGTATTTGGGAACATATCAACTGCTGTAAGTTTAGTTAATTTGTAACCTTTTTCTTTTAAAATTTCAAAATCTCTTGCAAATGTTGATGGTTCGCAAGATATGTATATAATTTTTTTAATTTCATTTTTTGCGACTTGATTTAATACACTTTGCTCTATTCCTTTTCTAGGCGGGTCAAATACAATATACTCAATATTTTCATATTTAACGATATTTTCTATTTTATCTTCTACCTTAGAACATATAAATTTAATATTATTTATATCATTATTTTTAGCAGTATTTTTTGCTGCTTGAACCGCACTTTTAACTGATTCTATTGCATAAACCTTTTTCAATTTGTTTCCTATTAACATTGCAATGGTTCCCGTTCCTGAAAAAGCATCTATTGCCATTTTATCACTATCATCTATATATGATATAGCTTTTGTATATAATTTTTTTACCTGCTCTATATTTATTTGGAAAAATGAATCTAAGTATATTTCAAAATTTATACCAAAAACTTCTTCATTTAATATTTTAGAACCAAAAAGATGAATATTTTCATCACCTAATATCACATTATTTTTCTTATTTTTTACTGATACATAAACTGAAACAATCTCAGAATTTTCATTGTATAATTTTTCCAATATTTTATTTAATTTATTTATTTCTTTTTTACCATTTACAACTATTGCTAACATTACTTCATTTTTTGTATTATTTCTGATAATTAAATGCTTTAAAAAGCCTTTACTATTTTTATCGCTATATACACTAAATTTTTCTTCATTTAATTTTTCTAAAACTTTTTCAGTTATTCTTATAGAAATTTCAGATTTTAGTATATCTTCTTTAGCGCTAAATATATCATGTGATTTTCTATCATAAAAACCTGTATTTATTTTACCATTTTCTATAAAAAAAGGTTCAGCTACTTTATTTCTATAATTTTTATCATTATCTGCACCTATTATACCATCATAAATATTAGTTATATCAAACTTAAACAATTCTTTTAACATCATAGTTTTATATTCTAATTGTTTTTCATATTTTAACATAGCAAAATCACAGCCAGAATGCTCTTTAAAACTTATTTTATTAGATATTATTCTGTCTTTTGATGCCTGTATAATTTCAGTTATTAATGCTCTAATATATGTTTTTTTTACTGAAATAACTTTTACTTTAACTGTATCACCTATACAACTCATAGGAACAAATATGACCATTCCGTCTAAGTGTCCTAATCCTTCACCACCAAAAGCTATTTTTTTTATTTCAACTTCTAATATTTCCCCTATTTTATACATAAAAACTCCAATGCTGTTTTATAACTTGCTATCATACCAACTCTTACAGCATTACTATCCGCAATAAAAGTATCAGTATGTAATGTAGTATTTTCTTTATCAATAGGACTTACACCTAACCTATAAAATGTCCCTGTAATTTCTTCTAAGAAAAAACCGAAATCTTCTACGTCCATTCTAGTTTGTTCAATATATTCAATACTATTTTCTCCTAATATATCTTTGGTATTTTCTTCAAAATATTTTGTAAATTCTTTATCATTTATAACTGGTGCATAGCTATCCCTTATTTCTACTTCTAGTTTAGCACCATATGATTTAACATAATCTTTTAATTCGTTATTTAATATATTTACTATATATTTTTTAGTTTCTTGATCTAATGTTCTAATTGTTCCTGTCAATTCTGCATTATCTGCAACAATATTTTCTGCAGTTCCTGCATTAAATGTTCCTACAGTTATTACTGCAGCGTTTCTACCATCAATTTTTCTTGAAACAATAGTTTGTAAATAATCTACTACTTTACTCGCAATTACTATACTATCTATACCCTGATATGCAAGTGCAGCATGTGCAGGACGTCCGATAACATTTAATTTAAATACTGCTGATGTAGCATGCATTTTTCCATATTTTATTCCTATTTTTCCTACTTTTAGTTCTGGTGCTGAATGAAAAGCTAAAATTCTATCATTTTTATCTTTATTTACGCCTGCTTCTAGCATTCTTTTGGCTCCACCTACTGTTTCTTCTGCTGGTTGAAAATAAAAGTTGGCTGTTCCACCCCATTTATCTTTTGAATTTAATAAAGCTAATATTAGACCTAATTGCACTGACATATGAATATCATGTCCACAAGCATGCATAACACCAACATTTTTAGACTTATATTCTAATTCATTATTTTCAATTATAGGTAGAGCATCCATATCTGCTCTAAATGCCATTTTTTTTCCAGTACCATTTTTTATATAAGCATGTATACCAGTTTCTAAAACTTCTTTGTATTCTACCCCATTTTCTTCTAAAAATTTTATAATCATATTTTTAGTTTTAAATTCTTTATCACTTAATTCAGGATATTTATGTAAATTTTTTCTAATTTCTATTATATTTTTTTCTATTTTATCAATTAAATTTAAAATATATTCATTTTTATTCATAACCACACTCCTATAACCAATTATACTAAAAAATAAAAAAAAAGTATAGAACTCTTTAATATTCTATACTTAAATATTATTTTATATAATTTATATTATTATTATACATAAACCCTAATTCTATAGCCTTATTTTCTATTTCACGCATATTTAATGATTCTGCTTTTATTCCTTCTAATAAAGAATTTTCATTTTTTAAAGCTACTAATTCAGTTTCTAATTCATAATTAACCTTTGCAACATTTGCCAATGAACTATAACTTATATAATTTATTGCAAATACTAATACTGTTGCCATTCCTAATGCTATTATTAATTTGTAATACATTTCTATTACAACTGATTTTCTTTCGCTTTTTACACCTGCTATATTTACTCTTTTTACTCTTTCCATAATCTTTACTTCCTTTCAAATATTCTTAATCTCGCTGAATGTGCTCTATTATTCTCTTTTAATTCCTTTTCATTAGCTATAAATCCTTTTTTATTTATAACTTTTCCTAAACTTTCTTTTTTACATATACATATTGGCATTTTTGGTGGACATGTACATGGATTTTCAAATTCTCTAAACTTATCTTTTATCATTTTATCTTCTAGAGAATGAAAACTTATTATAAGTAACCTTCCTCCGGGTTTTAAAATTTCAATTGCGTTATTTATTGCCTCTTCTAAAATTTCTAATTCATTATTAACGTATATTCTTAATGCTTGAAATGTCCTTTTAGCCGGATGCTTTTTCATACTTTTTCCAACTGCCTTAATTACAATACTGGCTAGTTGTGTTGTAGTATTTATAGGTCCTTCTCTCCTTGAATTTACAATATATGAAGCAATTTTTCTTGATTTAGGTTCTTCGCCATATTTATAAATAATATCTGCTAATTCCTTTTCACTATATTTATTTACTACTTCATGTGCTGTTAATTCTTGACTTCTGTCCATTCTCATATCAAGTTTTGCCTCATATTTATAAGAAAAACCTCTTTGGGCATCATCAAATTGATTTGATGAAACTCCAATATCCATTAATATTGCATCAACTTTATCATAAGAAGCCATATAAATTACACTTTTCATATTTCTAAAATTATTTTTAAATATTTTTATTCTATTTTCATATTTCTCTAATCTTTTAGTCGCGAATTCTATTGCTGCATCATCTTGGTCTATTGCAATTACAACTGAATTATCATTAGAATTTTCTAAAATACCTTCAGTATGACCACCACCACCTAATGTACAATCTAGATATATTCTATATTCATCTTTTATCATATTATCTATTACTTGATTGTATAATACAGGCTTATGATACATAACATTTCCTTTCTAAAACTCTATTCCTTCAACTATGTCTTCAATATTTTCATTACTATCGTCAACATATTTATCCCAAATTTCTTTCGACCATATTTCAATTTTTTCATTATTACCTATAACAACGACATCTTTTTCAATTTGAGAATGTTTTATTAGAGCTTGTGGTAATTTTATTCTTCCTTGTGCATCAAATTCTAAATCGTCCACTGCACTTCCAGAAATAAATCTTTTATATATTCTATGTGATGAATTAGTGTCTTTAAGTTTTTTTAATTCTTCCGTTTTTATTATCCACTCATTTTCTGGAAATAATTGTATAGAATTATCAAATCCTTTGGTGATTGTAAATGGTTTTGTAAGTTGTTCTCTAAATTTTGATGGCATAGTTATTCTTCCTTTGCTATCAATTTTACAACTATATTCTCCTACAAACATTTTCATTCACCCACTTTTCTCCACAATCTACCACTTTTCTCCACTTATTACTATATTTATACACTATTTTAAGAAAAAAAGCAAATTTATTTTTGCAATAAAAAAAGAGAAAAAACTCATTTTATAAGTTTTTTCCCATTATAATGTTATTCTATTTCAAAATAGACACAATATATTGTGTAAAAATTTTTTTTATTTTTTTTTATTTTTTTTTAATAATAACGTAATTTTCTTTCTATTTCTATAATCTCATTTTCAATATAAACTTTCTTAGAATAATCATTTGTATATTTTAAAGCTTCTTTATAATGCTCAATTGCTTTTCTATAATGAGATCTTATATTGAAAGTTGATATTTCTGATTCTGCTCTTTTTAAAAATTCTTTTGCTTTTTCTATGTGAATAGCATAACGTGAATTATCTCCATTATATAATCTCTCAGTTATTCTTTTATTAATGTACTTTATATACTCTTCTACTTCATTTCTCATGTCATAAGTTAGATTATAATTAAGCGTACTTTTAAACTTAGTTAATGCATTATTATAATAAATAATTGCTGTATCAATATCAGATATACTTTCAGCTCTTTGATAATCTTTTTGTGCTGAATAATATATATCGTTTATACGATTACTATTATTATTATTATTACCAATATATCCTTTTTCTATTATTCTATTATTTATATGCTTTATATATTCTTCTACTTCATTTCTCATGTCGTAAGTTAGATTATAATTAAGCATTTTTTTAAATTTAACTAATGCACTATTGTAATATCTTAATGCTGAATTAATATTTGTAATTCTTTCAGCTTCTTGATAATCTTTTTGGGCAGAAACATAAAGTCTATTTACAACTTCATAACCTTTATTCCTGTTACTGCCCCCATTAAAACCCAGTTTTAACTTAATATTTTCTAAATATACATCAATTTGTTGAACTTTATCTCTTGAACCATATGCTCTATATAATTCTCTTGCTTTTAAGAAAATTTCTTTTGCATAACTATATTCACCTGAGTTATAGTATCTAACACCTCTGTTAAAGTATTCATCAGCATTTTCTACTTTTAATTTATTGTTTATATTTTCTAAATATAAATTTATTTGTCTTATATAACTACTGTCAGAATATTTTTTATATATTGATAATGCTTTTTCAAAATTATATTTAGCTGAAGTATATCTATTTCTTTCGTAATCATTTACACCTTCTAAGAAATTCTTATTTGCTTTTGCATAATCCACTTCTCTATCAAGTTTCTCTAATATTTTTCTTATGTTTCTTGCTTTATGAGTTTCATTAAATTTTTCATATATTCTTAAAGCTTCTTTATATTTATATGCTGCTCTTTCTTTATCAGAACTTACATAATATGAATTTGCTTCTTCAACTAATTTATTTGCCTTTAATAACTCAATATTTTTTGTTATCGCATAATATCTGTTGTATGAACCTCTGTAATTTTTCTCAAATTCTTTGTAAATATCATTAGTTTTAAGATAATAATCACGAGCTTCTTCTAATTTACCGTTTCTTTCAAAAAAGCTTGCTTTATCATAATAAATATCTGCTACATATTTAGCATAACTTTGATATATACTCGCATAACCTGTATTTTGGACATTATTTTTCTTGAACTTATCTATTAATGTCATTAAACCTCTGTTTTCATTGTATCTAGCATATCTTTTCATATACTCTACTGAATTACTTAAGCTTTCATAACTATTATATTTACTTCTAAGATTAGTATATTGTTCCAATATAGGATTTTGTTCTATTGCATATACCGCTCTCCAAATTTCAAAATATGCTTCTGATTTAGAAAAATCATCTTTTGCAAATTCTACCCTATTTTCAAATATAGTAGTTATTTGTCTTATTCTAGATATTAAAACTTCTCTATCTTCTTCCTTTTTTACTTTAGTGATTTCAGTGGCTGCTAATCTTAATGCAGCTGCATAATCACCTTTTTCAAAATAATCTTTTGAAGTTATAGAAGCACATGATGCCATAAACATGGTAACAAATACTACATATAATATTTTTTTAATTTTTTTCATTTTTGTATCATTCCTTTCATAAATAAACTTATATGTTATATTGTAATATTTATGTAAATTAATGTCAAGCTATTTATAACATTATAATAGCACAAAGTTGATTATTAGTCAACTTTTTTCTTAATTTTTTTTTAAAATTGATTTTTATTCCTTTTTTATGGTATAATAATATAGAGGTGAGAGCATGAAAATAGGAAAAAAAATAAGAGATAAAAGAAAAGAATTAAGACTTACACAAGAAGAATTAGCCAAAATGGTTGGATATACTTCTAAATCAACTATTACTAAAATTGAAAATGATAAAATAGATGTTTCTATGGAAAAAATACAATTAATTGCAAAAGCTCTTGACGTTAGCCCAAATTTTTTAACAAATTGGACTAGTAATAATAAATACAGTGTTGATATTTTAACTGAAGAACAAAAAATAAAACTAGAACATTATATTGAATCAAGTAATGTTATGTATTTTAATGGTAGTATTGATGATACTTCTGATAATAAAAATATTATTAGGGAGGCTTTAACAAAAGCATATATAGAAATTTTAAGAAATAAGGGTGAGATAAAATAAATGTTTAACAAAGATATCATAAAAATTAGTTTAACATTGAAAAATGAATATTCAAACATTTATAAATTACTAAATGAACACAATGTTAAAGTTATCACCCATAATCTTAATTCCCTTATTCCTGCATTTACTAATAACATTGAAGGAATAAATACAATTATTATTGATGAAAATTTACCAGAAGATGAAAAAAAATTTATTTTATGCCATGAATTTGCGCATATACTATTTCATGATAACGCGATAAGATATTTTAGTAAAATACACAATAATGCTGATAAATTTGAATTACAAGCTAATATATTTGCAACTATATTTACAGGTTATAAATATAATAATAATTTTTCTGATAATTATATACAAAAAATAATAAACTATATTTATATAAATTATTTAAAAAATGAAGTCTCATTTAATTGAAACTTCATTTATTTTTTAACCTAAATAATAATTATAATACTCTAATTCTATTTCTTCTTTTTCTAAACCTTTTAAAAATTCTTTTGAAATATATTTCTTATCAACTACAACTTCATAATTATGTTCTTCAAACCATTTATCTGACATTGAGAATATTCCTTTTTTACCACATTCTTCTCCCCAACTATTTTCAACCTTCCAATTTATTGGATTTCCATCTTTATCTAAATCAACACCTACAAAAGTCATGGCATGAGTTAAATTAGAAGCAGAAGTTAATAATCTATCTTTTTTTGAAAATTCTCCTAAACTAGTTAATGTTTTATCATAATCAAATAATTCAGTATCCATAATTCCTAACTTTCTATCTGAATCTTTACCTACATCACAACCAAACCACACTGGTACACCATCTTTAAGTGATTTAATAGTTGCTTTTTTTAATTCTTCCATAGTTACATTTAAATAAGAACTTGCCCCATATTCTAATACTGAACATGTATAAGGTACTCTATATACTCTACCTTTTTCATATTCTTCTCTTGGATCATCTACTATTTGTATTTTATCTTCTAAATTTATACCAACATATTTAGATAAAAATTTATTTGCTTTCATTCCTGTAATTTTATTATATTTCTTATCTTTATCTCTATATTCAAAATCAATAGTCTTAGGTGGTTTTCCTAACGCTTTAACGCAAATATTATATACTTCGTATAATGCATTCTCTCTAATTTTTTCAATTTCTTTATTTGATTTAGCATTTCTTATTGCGACAGCCGCTCTTTTTAATCTTAATTCTAACATTTCATTAAATACTGTTGTATTAGATGAATGATAAGTTTCTGGCATACATTTTTTAGGAACTAATCCATATTTCTGAACTAAACCTGAAAAGAAATTCCAATATCCTCCATCTTCTGTTGGATTATGAATAATATGAGTTACCAATCTATCCATTATATCTAAATCTTTTGTTTCAATTACATATTGCAGATATGTATTAGCTTTTTCTATTTTATCATAAAATTGAATATATGCTTGTGAAAATTCAAAACTTTCTAGTTTTAATTTTTTCATAGTTATTACTCTTAATACATTCATTCCAGAGAACATCCAGCATCTACCACTTCTTTTTTGATTTGTTATTTCTCCTCTTTCAGTTTCATCTGAAAACACAAAATTATGCTTTCTTATTACTTCTTGCTTAATACTAGAACTATCAATTCCTACATTTGAAATTGCATTTTCAATAACTGAATTTTTTTCATCTTCATTATATCTTTTTTCAAATTTTTTAAGTAATTTTTCTTCTATCATTTTTATTCCTCTCTATTTAAATATCTAAAATCTA
The DNA here is from genome assembly GCF_001517915.1 of Oceanivirga salmonicida. NCBI lineage: Bacteria > Fusobacteriati > Fusobacteriota > Fusobacteriia > Fusobacteriales > Leptotrichiaceae > Oceanivirga > Oceanivirga salmonicida. Next base: position 12,626 of record NZ_LOQI01000022.1, read on the forward strand.
ATTTCACTGAAATTTAATTTTATAGTTTCAGCTTTTTTATTAATTATCATTTCCATAGCATGTTGTTTAATTATAATTTTTAAAATTCCATCATTTGAAATATATTCATTTTTCTCTGGACTTATTCTTTGAAACTTTTCACATTCCATAACATTATCACCAGATTTTAGAAGTAAAGTTTTATCATTTAATATTGCGATATGTACTTGTAAAAATTCATTTTGATTAATATATGCATATGATGTATACTTTAATTTTTCGTCAAATATCATTAACATTTCTTTTTCTATTTTAACTGTAGATGTCTTATCTTTAATATAGTTTAAAACAACTTTACCATCATCACTTTTCAAAGTTAAATCATTTTTAGATTTTACTCTTTTTAGCATAAATATACCTTTTTTAGTTTCCATTACTGCATTTTCTAAATTATCTTTACTATACATGTATATAGGTTCATTTATTAATGTATAAAATGTTTTAAATAATTTATAATCCTGTTTTTCACTATATAATTTTGTAACTTTACCATTTTTAGTAATTTTCCATTTGTCATTTAATCTTTCAACTTTTATTTTGTTATCTTCACTTTTTAACAATAAATAATCATTTATAATAAAATCATCTACTGTTGTAATTTTATTTAATTTAATATCTTGTCTACCTGTTTCATAATAATTTATTGCTAAATTATATTCTTTATAATTATCATGACAAAAAACATATTCTTGATTAAATTCATCATAAAATATTTCTTTAGAATTACATACATTATCTAATTTAACACTACTATTTGAAAACTTTCTAGGGTATCTTTCCTTTTCTATTTTAACATTAGTTTTATTTATATTTGTTGATGAAAAACTACACGAGAATAAACTAACTCCTAGTGTTAAACCTAATATTATTTTTTTAATCACTATATCACTCCTATCATATTATATACTTTTATTATTTTTCTAATATTTGCGGCTTAATCCAATCACTTTTTTCCCCCATAGTATAATTTTTAATAAATTCTTCTTTAAATTCTTTAAATCTATTTTCTTCAATGGCTTTTCTAGATTCATTCATTAAATTTATTAAAAACCATAGATTATGATATGTGGCTAATCTTTGTCCTAGTATTTCATTAGCTTTAAATAAATGTCTAATATATGCTCTAGTATAATTTTTACAAACATAATTATCAGCAATATCTAATGGTCTTGTATCTTCTGAATATTTGGCATTTTTTATAACTAATCTACCATATTTAGTAAATACAGTACCATGTCTACCTATTCTTGATGGATGAACGCAATCCATCATATCTACACCGTGCTCAACTGCTTCTAACATATCTAATGGTTCTCCTACTCCCATAAGATATCTAGGTTTATTTTCAGGCAATTTAGGAGCAGTGTGTTTTAGTATTCTATACATTTCATCTGTAGGTTCTCCAACGGCTAATCCACCTATTGCATATCCTGAAAAACCTTCATCAAATTTCAATAATTCTTCTAAGCAATATTCTCTTAAATCTTCATATATTCCACCTTGAACTATTGCAAATAGACCTTGTTTATCTTTATTTCTATTTGCATCTATACATCTTTTAGCCCATCTTATTGTTCTATTTATGGAAGGTATTAAATATTCTCTTGTTGACATTCCTGGTGGACATTCATCTAATACCATCATTATATCACTGCCTAGGTTATTTTGAATTTCAATTGATTTTTCTGGCGAAATAAATCTTTTTGACCCATCTATATGTGAACTAAAATATGCACCTTCTTCTTTTATTTTTCTAATTTGTGCTAAACTAAATATCTGAAATCCTCCACTATCAGTTAATATAGGTTTATTCCAATTCATAAATTTATGAAGTCCACCTAATTTATATATTAACTCATCACTAGGTCTTAAATGTAAATGGTAAGTATTCCCTAAAATAATTTGAGAACTTATCTCTTCTAATTCTTCTGGTGTCATTGTCTTAACAGTAGCCTGTGTTCCTACTGGCATAAACACAGGTGTTTTTATATCTCCATGAGGTGTTTTTATAAGTCCAGTTCTAGCATTTCCATCTTTGCTTTTTATCTCAAATGTTATTGGTTTCAAATTTCCTCCTAAATTATTTCTAATGTATCTTTAACATTTAATAAATTTTTCTTTAATTTTTCAAAATTTTCTTTACTTCTTATCATTATTCTCATACTTATTATAGCATGAACTTGACCATTCTTATTCTTTAAATTTGTATTCATTAATACTATATCTAATTTTTGTTCATTTATTATTTTAATATATTCTAATAATAAACCATCTCTATTTAAAGCAATAATTTTAAATGAGTATGGGTATTTTGCAGTTGAATTTTCAAGTAATTTTTCATCCCAATAAACTTCAACTTCTCTTTCAGGTTCTTTAAACATTAAATTCTTTATATTTTCACAATCAAATTTATGTATAACTATACCACGACCTCTGGTAACATAGCCTTTAATTTTAATCCCTGGTAATGGATTACAACATTTTGCAAAATGAAATAATGTATTATCAGAACCAGATATTTTAATACCTGTATTATCATTTTCAGAAAATTTATCAGCAATTTTATTTCCTTTTTCTGTTGCTTCTTCTAAAAGTTTTTCTTCATTTTCAGGTTCTTCTGGTCTAAATTTTTGTATAAATGTTTCTAAATGTAAATCATAAATAGCAAATCTATAATATAAATGATCAATATCTTTTATATTATATTTTTTCATGTAAAGGTGAACTTTATCATCATCTTCTAAATCTTTAAATCTAAGGCCTAATTTTAAAAATTCTTCTTCTAATAGTTCTTGACCTTCTTTTACCTTATCAACAAATTCCCTATCTTTAAACCATTTTCTAATTTTTGCTTTTGAACTATTGCTATTAACCATGTTTTGCCAATCTCTACCAGGTCCTTTGGTTGCTTTTGAAGTTAATATTTCTACCTTATCTCCATTTTCTAATACATGGTCTAAAGGAACTATTCTATCATTTACTCTTGCTCCTATTGTTCTATAACCAATTTGTGTATGAACTTGAAACGCAAAATCTAGTGCTGTTGAATTACTATCTAATTCTAAAACATCGCCTTTTGGTGTAAATACAAATATTGTTTTATACAGAACTTCTTCTGTTAATTCTTGAGCTGTATTTGAACCAATTATTTTTTTTATGGCTTTATAGTAATCTTCATTTTTATCTTTAGTTTTCTTTTCTTTATATTTCCAATGTGCTGCAACCCCATCTTCTGCTATTGCATGCATGGCTTTGGTTCTAATTTGAATTTCTACATTTTGATTTTCACTATATTCAATAGTTGTATGTATAGATTGATAACCATTACTCTTAGGTACTGCTATATAGTCTTTAAATCTACCTGAAACAGGGATAAATATACTATGCACTGCCCCTAGTACCATATAACAATCTTCTTCTTTATCAACTATTACTCTTATTGCAATTAAATCCATCAAATCAGTAAATTTTTTATTTTTTTCAACCATTTTTCTATATATACTATATAAATGTTTGGCTCTTCCTGTAACTACTGCTTTAATATTATATTTTTCTAAATCTTTTTTTATTTCTTCTATAATTAAATTAGTTTGTTTATCTCTTTGTTCTTTCTTTCTATTGACTAATTTTTTTATTTCATTGTACCCATCAGGATTTACACAATTAAAACTTATATCCTCTAATTCACTTTTAATTTTAGACATACCTATTCTATGTGCTATTGGCGCAAAGATATCTAAACATTCTTTGGCTTTTTCTACTTGTTTATTTGGACTTTGAAATTTTATAGTTCTCATATTATGAAGTCTATCTGCTAGTTTTATTATTACTACTCTAATATCTTTAGACATAGCGACTACCATTTTACGAACATTTTCTATTTGCTTTCCATGCTTTTTGGGTAAATTCCTAAGTTTAGTAACACCATCTACTAAAATAGCAACATCTTCACCAAATTCATACTGAATATCTGCTAAAGTTATTAAGCTATCTTCTACTACATCATGAAGTAAGCCTGCTACTATTGTATCAGTATCCATATTTAAGTCAGTAAGAATTTCAGACACTTCTATTGGGTGTATAATATATTCTTCTCCACTTTTTCTATATTGATCTTGATGCGCTTCACGAGCTAAAACAAAGGCTTTATTTATTTTTTCTATATCTAAATTTTTATTAGCTTTTATTTTATCAAATAATCTAGTATATGATTCTTTATAACTCATAATTTACCCTTCTATAATATTTGTGATTTTATTTATACATTCTTTTAATTTATCAACATAAAATGTCTTCCCTCTTGGATCATCTAATGGAATTGATATACTAATTGCACCAACTATTTCTCCTGCCAAATTTTTAAGTGGTGTTCCTATACAATATACTCCAAGTTTATATTCTTCATATTCTGTTGAATACCCATTTTTTCTTATTCTTTTTAAATCTTTTAGTAATACATCGTAAGTTGTAATTGTTCTTGACGTATATTTAATTATTTCACTACTATCCCATACTTTTTTTATATTTTCTTCTGACTGAAATGCTAGTAGAGCTTTTCCTGAGGCTGTACAATACATAGGAGCTCTCTTCCCTACTTTAGAATCTTTCATTATTTTTTTATTATTATCAGGTGAATACTTATCAATATACAATATTTGAGATCCATCTTGTATTACAAAATGAATTACTTGTTCTACTTCGCTTGCAAGTTTAATTATTATTCTCTTAGATACACTTACAAAATCAAAATTTTGAACTACTCTATTTCCTAATCTAAACATTTTAAAAGTTAATGTATATTTTTTATTTTTTAATTGTTTAATATAACCATTTTCTTTTAGAGAATGAAGAAGCCTATATGTCGTTGTTTTATTTAAAGACACCTTTTTACTAATAGTTGTCAATCCTATTTCCTTTTCCTCTGATATTATTTCTAAAATATTTAACGCTCTATCTAAACTTTGTAATGCTGACATATACTCACCTCACACTTTTTTACTTTTATTATAACAAATTATTACCTTATAAATCAATTATTTGTTGGTTTTAAATTTACTTATTTTTTTTATGCTTTAATATAATCAATTTTAAAAGATAATTTTGTTGTTTTTATATTAAATTTTTATTGTATTATAAAGTAATTTTAATCATTTATAAAATATGTTTGTCAAAATATTCTTGCAATTTTATTATTTTAGAGTTAAAATAGTTTTATAATCAAACTATTGGAGGTTAAAAATGAGAAAATTATTATTTACACTACTTATGTTCAGTGTTACAAACATATTTGCAGCAGAATTTGTTACAGTATATTCTTCAAGACATTATTCAGATGTTGATAAGATATTATTTGAAGCATTTGAAAAAGAAACTGGAATCAAAGTTAAAGAAGTTAACATGAAAGAAGCTAACTCTTTAATTAAAAGAATAAAAGAAGAAGGGACTGCAACTGAAGCTGATGTTTTATTAACAGTTGGTTTAGGAGACTTATATAACGCAAAAAAAGCTGGTATATTACAAGAAATAAAAAATGAAACTATACTAAGCAATATTCCTAAACATTTAAGAGATATTAATAACCATTGGGTTTCTATGACATATAGAGCAAGAGTTATAGTATATAATCCTGCTACTGTTAATGTTAATGAATTATCTACTTATGAAGATTTAGCTAATCCTAAATGGAAAGGTAGAATAGTAACTCGTTCTTCATCAAGTGCTTATAATCAAAATTTAATTGCCTTTATGGTAGCCAAAAATGGAGAAAAAGAAACTTTAAAATGGGCAAAAGGATTAGTTTCAAATTTTGCAAGAGATCCTGAAGGTAATGATAGAGCACAAGCAGCTTATGTTATGATGGGAAAAGCAGATATTGCTATAATGAATACTTACTATATGGGTAGAATGTTAACAGATAAGGACCCTATAAAAGTTGAAGCTGCTCATAAATTAAAAATATTCTTCCCTAATGCAAATGAAGGTGGAACACATATTAATATTTCAGGTGCAGGTTTAGTAAAAAATTCTAAAAATGTTAAAAATGCTAATAAATTTATTGAATTTTTAACAAGTGAAGCTGCTCAAAAAATATTAACAAGTAAAAATTACGAATATCCAGCTAATCCTAAAATACCAGTTAATCCTGTAATTGCTTCATGGGGTAGTTTCAAAGCTTCTGCTATTCCATTTGAAATTATTGGTGAAAATCTTGAAAAAGCAACTAAAATTTCTGGAGATGCAAATTGGAAATAAAAAAATATGATAAAATATATTTTATCAATAATATATTGCTGGTGCTTTTTTTAGCGCCAGTAATATATATTTTTTTTAAAAGTTTTGATAAAATTAGTGAAAATACCTTATATATATTAAAAAAATTTCTATATACATATAGTAAAAATACATTGTTTATTTTAATTCCTACAATTATTTTAAGTAGTATTATAGGAGTATTTTTAGCATATTTTGAAAGTTTCTATGATTTTAAATTTAGAAGTTTTTTTAAGTATGTTAATGTTTTAGCATTTTGTATACCTAGTTATATATTAGGATATATATACTATGACATATTTTCTATATATCTTTATTATAATTTCAAAGTTAGTTATAGTATTGCTAATGTATATGGTGCTATTATAATATTATCACTTGCTTTTTATCCATATATTTATATATTTAGTAGAACCTTTTTTAAAAAAATTCCTAGTAGTATTATTGATAGTTCAACACTTTTAGGTAAAAACAAAATAGAAACTTTTTTTAAAATTTTATTGCCTTTGTCTAAGCCGGCTTTACTATTGTCTATTATGTTAGTACTAATAGAAACAATAAATTCATATGGATTACCTAGTTTTTTTGGAATAGAAGTTTTTAGTACTGGTATATATAAGTTATGGGTAAATAATTTCGATAGTCAAGGAACTTTTTTATTATCTAGTTTACTACTTACGTTTATTTTTTTCATTATATTTATAATAAGTAAGTTTATAGGAAAAAGTTCAAATTATAAATTGGAATATAATTCTAATGAATACAAACGAAAAAAAATGTCTAAAATTAAAGAAATAATAGTTACAAGTTTATTTTTCTTTATATTTATTATTTCATTTATAATTCCCATACTATATCTTATAAGATGGGCAAACTTAGTTTATTTAGACACAGATTATAGTGTACTTTTCACAATTAGTAAAAATTCATTATTTTTAGCAAGTATTTCAAGTATTCTTGTTGTTTTAGTTTCGTTATTTATTTTGGAAATTAATAGATTGAAAAATATAAAAATTTTTTCTAAAATATTTTTATTAAGTTATGGAGTTCCAGGAACTGTTATATCAATAGCATTACTAAGTATATTTATAGGAATAGATAGAATATTTTTTAAAGATACTTTACTTATTAGTAAAAGTTCTATTGTTTTAATTTTAGCATTTATATTTAGATTTAGTACAATTTCATATAATGGTATAAAATCAAATATAACAAAAATTGGTAATGATTTTTATGAAACTTCATTGGTTCTATCAAAATCAAAATTTAAAACTTTTTTACATATAGAATTACCTATGTTAAAAAATTCTATTTTATCTACAATGTTACTAGTTTTTATAGAAATTATAAAGGAATTACCTATTACTAACATAAATGGTAGAATTGAAACTCTGGCAATAAGAATTAATACTTATGCTGCTGATGAAAATTTAGCATTTATATCAATACCATCAATAGTATTAATAACAATATGCTTTATTGCTATAAGCTTATATATTAAATTAGAGAAAAGAGAAAATTATGAAATACTTTGAATTTAAAAATGTTAGTTTTAAATATAATGATACTTATATATTAGAAAATTTTAGTTTTTCTTTAGATAAAGGAGAAATATTACTTATAAAAGGAAAATCTGGTATAGGAAAATCTACTATATTAAGATTAATATCAGGCTTAGAAATATTAGAAAGTGGTAATATATATCTAAAAAATATTGATATAACTAATACTAGTCCAGAAAAAAGAAATATTGGTTATTTATTTCAAAACTTTGCATTATTTCCACATTTAAGTGTAATAAATAATATAAAATACGCTCTGAGAGAAAATACGGCTGAATATTGGCTAAACTTAGTTGACATGAACAAATATGCAAATAACTATCCTAATGAACTCTCAGGAGGCGAAAAACAGCGTGTAGCGCTTGCCAGAGCATTAGCTAATTCTCCTAAATTATTACTTTTAGATGAGCCTTTTTCATCACTTGATGAAGAACTTAAAAATACTTTACGTATAGACATGAAAAATATATTGAAATCATTAAATATCACTACAATAATAGTTAGTCATGACAGTAATGATTCTATAATTGCTGATAAAATCATTGAAATAAAATGAGGCTATATACATAGCCCCATAAACTCAATTGAAATCAGCATTTTTTTTATATATTATTCCTTCTCCAT
>NZ_LOQI01000023.1 GCF_001517915.1 Oceanivirga salmonicida
TTTATAGAAGCTTGAAGCTCTAAATTAGAATTAATTAAATTAAAGTATTGAATATTATTAGTAAAACATTGTATAATTGACATGTGATATCACCCTTTCTTGGTTGTGTTTTGCGATTCAATTATACAAGAAAATGGGAGGTATCACAATTTTTTTATACAAAAAGTGATACAAACTCAATAAAAACAATATATAAAATGAATTATATAAATAAAAAAAGTGCTGTATACTTTACAGTACCAAAATAACGAAAGAGGAATTTTATGAAAAAAATCATAACTATAATTTTTATGATAAGTACAATGTTAGGTTGTTCAACTGATAACACATTAAAAAGTAAAATAGAAACAATGCTTATGCCTGATTTTAGATATTGGAAAACTGTTAATGAAGAAGAGAAGAAACCATTTATTGTAATAAATGAAGAAGTTAGAAAAGTTATAAAAAAACATAATTATGGGGGAATAATACTATTTTCTCAAAATTTACAAAATAATGAGCAAACAGCAAAATTAATTTATGAATTACAAAAAGCATCTAAAAATCCTATGTTTATAGCTATAGATCAAGAAGGTGGTATAGTTGCAAGATTAAATCAAGGTACAAGATTTCCAGGAAATATGGCTTTGGGAGCGACTAAAGACAAAAACAATGCTTATTTAGTTGGGCAAGCTATTGGTAGAGAATTAAGTGTGTTAGGAATAAATACCAATTTTGCACCAGTATTAGATGTAAATGTCAATCCTAGAAACCCAGTAATAGGACTAAGATCTTTTGGAGAAAGTCCTGAAATGGTCGCAGATATGGGAGTTGAATTAATAAAAGGTTTAAGAAGTGAAAATATAATATCAACTGCAAAACATTTTCCAGGACATGGAGATGTTGAAACAGATACTCATATAGGATTAGCCGTAGTTAATAAAAATCTTGAAGAACTAGAAAAAGTAGAATTTTATCCATTTAAAAAGGCGATAGAAAATAATGTAGATATGATAATGACAGCACATGTTCAGCTGCCACAAATAGAAAAAAATATCATAGTATCAAAAAATGGAGAAGAAATATTATTGCCATCAACTATTTCAAAAATAGTATTAACTGATATTTTAAGAAATAAATTAGGTTTTAAAGGAATAATAGTAACTGATGCACTTCAAGGAATGAAAGCTATAACAGATAATATAAGTGAGTATGAAGCATTAAAAATGTCTATAAATGCAGGTGCAGATATTTTATTAATGCCAGTAGATTTATATTCTTTAGAAGACGTAAAAAAACTTGATAATTTAGTAGATAAATTAGTTGAAGCTGTAAAAAAAGGAGAGATAAAGGAAGAAACTATAGATAAAGCATATAATAGAATAATTACTTTAAAAAAAGAAAAAAATATAGTTAAACCTAAAATAAATTTAGAAAAAATTAATGAAGTTGTAGGTTCTTCTGAAAATAAAAAATTGGAAAGAGATTTAGCATTATCAGCTATTACCATAGTTAAGAATAATAAATTAAAGAAAATAGAAAAATTACTAGTTATGGGGAATAGTAAATATCAAAAAGGAATTACTGATTTTGCAATAAATAGATTAAGAAATGAAAATAAAATCTCTAATATGGTTTATGATTTTTTAGTATACGATGAAGAAACAACTAAAGAAGAAATAGAAAATATTGCTAAAAATTACGATACAGTAATAGTTTATGGGTCTATGAATGATGAAGAAGCATTATCAAATGAAAATTATAGAACCAAGATTCCTAATTATGTTGGAAATATAAAAGGAATACAAAAAATATTTATCAGCATAAATAAGCCATATGATGTATCAAATCATATTAATTATGATAAAATATTAATAGCCTACGGGTATAATGGAATAGATCCAACTGAAACAGATATTGCTAATAAATCGTTTGGTCCTAATATTCCTGCAAGTATAGAAGCAGTTTTATTAGGAATTGATACAAATGGTAAATTACCAGTATCTATACCTAAAATAGAAAATGGAAAAATAACAAATAAAATATATTGTGAAAGAGTAAAATAATTTAAAGAGCTAAAAAAAGGCTCTTTTAATTTAAATTAGTTGACAACTATTAATAAGCGAGATAAACTATACTATAATAAAAAGAGGAGGAATTCTTATGGAAATTTTAGCAATGATACTTGCTGGAGGCAGAGGTTCTAGATTAGATATATTATCAGAAAATAGAGTAAAACCTAGTGTTCCTTTTGCAGGTAAATTTAGAATTATAGATTTTTCGCTAAGTAATTGTAGTAATTCTGGAATATACAATGTTGCTTTACTAACTCAATATTTACCTTTATCATTAAATGAGCATATAGGTGCTGGTAAACCTTGGGATTTAGATAGAAGAGATTCTAGCATTACATTATTACAGCCATATGAAAATACAAAAGGTCAATCATGGTATCAGGGAACTGCTGATGCTATTAGACAAAATATACGATTTATAAAATCTAATAACCCTAAATATGTGTTAATATTATCAGGAGATCATATTTATAAAATGAACTATAGATATATGTTAGACGAACATATGAAAAATAATGCGAGTTTAACTATTGCAGCTAAAACAGTTCCTTGGGAAGAGGCAAGTAGATTTGGAATTTTTGAGGTCGATGACAATAAACAAATATTATCATTTGAAGAAAAACCAGCAAGTCCTAAGAGTAATTTCGCATCTATGGGTATATATATATTTAATACAAAAGATTTAATAAAATATATAGAAAATGCAAAAGAAGAAGATTTAGATTTTGGTAAACATGTAATACCTAAAATGTTAGAAGAAAATGAAAGAATATTTTTACATAGTTATGATGCATATTGGAAAGATGTAGGAACTTATGATTCTTATCTTGAAGCTAATTTGGATTTAATCAAAAAATCTGAACAAGTTGGTATAAATTTGTATGATGAAAATTGGAAAATATATACTAAAAGTAAAAATGCAGCACCCGTTAGGGTAGGAGCTACAGGAAGTATATTAAATTCACTTATTTGTGATGGTTGTAAAATAGAAGGTAGAGTTGAAAATTCTGTGTTAGGACCTAATGTTACAGTTAGAGCCGGTTCTACTGTAAGAAATAGTATAATATTTGAAAATACATATATAGACGAAAATACACATTTAGATACAGTTATAATAGATAAAAAGGTTTATATTGGTAAGTATTGTTTATTAGGACATGGAGATAACTATAATCCGAATAAAGAAAAACCAGACCTACTATTTAAAGGAATTAGTGTCTTAGGTAAGGGTTCAATTATAGAAGATAATGTTATTATTGAAAGAAATGTTAGAGTATTTTCGAATCAAAAAATATATAGTGGAAAACAAATAGGAAGTGGTGAAACTATAAGATGAATATAATGTATTTAGGGTCAGAAGCAGTACCATTTATTAAAACAGGTGGATTAGCAGATGTATTATATGCACTGCCTAAAAAAATGAGTAAATTAGGACATGAAGTAAGTGTTATTTTACCAAAATATGATAGTATAAAATTAAAATATTTAGAAAATATAGAATATGTTGATACAATAGAAATGGATGGGGAAGTATATAATTTAGTTACTTATCCTAAAAAAGGAATAAACTACTATTTTATAGAAAATAGAAATCTATATGAAAGAGGTCATCTTTATGGAGATATGGATGAAGATGTACAATATGCAACATTTTGTGAAGTAGTTTTAAGATTTATGAAAAAAAGAGAAATGAAAGTTGATATAGTTCATTGTAATGATTGGCAAACAGGACTATTTCCATATTTCTTAAAAACTAGATATAAACATGATCCATTTTTCTGGGACACAAGAGTAGTATATACTATACATAACTTAATGTACCAAGGTAAATTTAATAATTATTCACTTAAAAAATTAGGTTATGATATGCAAAAAGAAAGCATAAATTTTATGCAAACAGGTATAGAATATGCAGACGTAGTAAATACTGTTAGTCCAACTTATGCGAAAGAAATAAAGCATCCTTATTTTGCAGAAGGCTTAGAAGATATAGTTGGAAATAAAGAAATATATGGTATATTAAATGGAATAGACTATAAGTTTTTCAACCCAAAAGTGATGGGCTATATAGAACATTATGAAGGGAATTTTGAAGAGTATAAGGCTAAAAATAGAAAAAAATTATTAGATTATTTTGATATTAAAGATGACAATTCTATGATAATAACAATGGTTAGTAGATTAGTTGAAGGAAAAGGTTTAGATTTAATAAAAGCTAGAATGCAAACTATATTAAAATATGACCATGTAAAAGTTTTAATACTAGGTTGTGGAGATAGACATTATGAAGACTATTTTAGACATTTAGAATATGTATACCCTGATAAATTTAAAGCATATATAGGATATAATGATGAATTGGCTAATTTAATGTATGCAGGAACTGATTTATTCTTAATGCCTTCAAGATATGAACCTTGTGGATTATCACAAATGATAGCAATGAGATATGGAAGCATACCTTTAGTAAGGGAAACAGGTGGTTTAAAAGATACAGTTAAGCCATATAATGAAGTTACAAATGAAGGAAATGGTTTTTCATTCACTAACTATAATGCAGATGACATGTTAAATACAATTAGATATGCAGAAGATATATACTTTAATAAAAAAGAAATATGGAATGAATTATTATTGAAAAATTTTGAAATAGATAATTCTTGGGAAAAATCAGCAAATGAATATGTAAAACTATATGAATTTGCAAAAAAGACACCTTAAATATTTTGAATAGATAAAAAAACTCTCAGTTAAATCTGTGAGTTTTTTATATTATAATAAATATTTTTTAGGTAATACTTGTAAAATTTTTAAATTATGGTATAAATATAATATATAATATTAAAAAGGAGAAAATGTGAAAAGAATATTGAAAATGTTTAGTATATTTGTTTTTTCATTATTATTGTTTGGAGAATTAAATTCTCAATATATGTAAAAATAAAAGAGTTAAGGATGTGATAGTATGAGTAAATTATTAAGTAAAATTAAAATAGGTAGAAATACATTTAAAAATAGAGTAGTTATGGCACCAATGTGTATGTTTCATAACAAAACTAAAAATGGTGTATTAACAAATGAACATTATGACCATTATGTTGCAAGAGCATTAGGTGGTGTTGCAGGAATAATAGTTGAAGCAACTATGGTAAATGAAAAAGGTGGTATAAGAAAATTAGATTTAGGACTATATAACGATGAACAAATGCATGCTTTTTCTAAATTAACTAAAAGAGTGCATGAATATAATACAGTAATAGGAATACAAATTAGTCATGCTGGTATAAAAGCAGATAAAGATTATGATGATATTATAGGACCATCTGTAATAGAAAATAGAAATAGAGAGTTAAGTATATCAGAAATAGAAAAGTTAATATCTGAATACACTAATAGTGCAGTACTTGCTAAAAAAGCAGGTTTTGATTTTGTTGAAATACATGGAGCACATGGTTATTTAGTTAGTCAATTCTTATCTCCACTAACAAATAAAAGAAACGATATATATGGTGGTAGTTTAGAAAAAAGATATAAATTTTTAGGAGATATTATAAAAGAAATTAAAAAAAATGTTGATATAGATATACATGTTAGAATATCTGCTGATGAATATAGTGAAAACGGGAACAGTTTAGATGATATTATACAAATATTGAAATGGGCAAAAGAAGATGGAGTAGTATTTAATAATATTTCAAGTGGCGGAATAGTAACAGGTGGAGCACCTGAGGAAGTTTATTCAGGCTATCAAGCGAAACTTAGTAGAAATATAAAGAGAAATGACTTAAAATGTTCAGCAGTTGGGCTTTTAACTGATTATGGATTATGTGAATACTTACTTCAAAGTGATGCTTGTGATTTAATATATGAGGGTAGAGCCTTACTTAGAAACCCTAATTTTGTATATGGAGCAGCAATATATTTAAATGAAACAGATAAAATAGAATACCCATTATCATCTTATGGGAGAATATAATAAATTAATTATTGACATAAAAAAAAATACCTAGTATAATTGTAATATAAATATGACAAATAAAAAAGGGGTGATTTTTATGGCAGTATTATCTTTAAGACTTGATGATAAAGAGTTAAAATTAATTAAAGAGTATTCAAAGATTCATAATATGAATGTATCTTCATTTGTAAGAGATTTAATATTAGATAAATTAGATGATGAACTTGATATGGAAGATGAAAAAAGAATATATAATTTATGGCAAGAAAGCAAAAATGAAAAAACTTATTCTGCAAGTTCAGTGTTTGAAGAATTAGGTATATAATGGAAGAAAAATATATAGTAGAATTTACTGAAAAAGCTAAAAAAGATTTAAAAAAATTAGATAAATATCAAGCGAAATTAATAAAAAAATGGTTAATAAATAATTTAATAGACACAAAATTTCCCAGAAAAAATGGTAAGCCATTAAATGGAACTTTACAAGGCTTATGGAGATATAGAGTAGGTAATTATAGAATTATAGCAGAAATAAAAGATAAAAAATTAATAATAATTTTAATTGAAATAGGACATAGAAAAGAAATATATAAATAATAAAATTAATATTTAAACAGAATTTGAGATAAATACATTAAAGTGAATTAAAGAATAGAGAAAAAAATCTATTCTTTTTTTGAGATATAATTAAACTTTTATATAAAAAATATTGAAAAGATAGGAGAAAATATGGAAATAAAAGAAATTGGTGTAATATTAAATGGTTATGAAACTAATGAGCAAGCCCCTAGACAAGCATTTCATGATGATAGAGAGTTTATTATGTCAATACACCCTAAATATATGGATGCAACAAAAGATTTTGCAGTAGGAGACTATATACAAGTAATATACTTTGCCGATAAATCTAAAAGAGATGTTTTGCAAACTATGCATCCTAGATACAAGAAAATTATGGGTGTATTTTCAAGTAGGTCGCCACATAGACCTAATCCACTTTTAATTTGTGTAGCGAAAATAATAGATATAAATGAAAATAAAATAAAAGTTAAAGGATTAGATGCTTTAAATAATAGTAAAATAATAGACATTAAGACATATTCTAAAGAATTTCATGATAAATTATTGTAATTAAAATTGATTTTTCAAGTAAATCAAGGTAACATACTATAAAGAAATAATATAAAAACTTATAATAATTTTAAAAAGAATAATATAAGGGAGAATATAAAGGATGAAAACGGGAATAGAAATTAAGACAAATTTTTTTCCATTGGCATTTTTTCTATATTTGGTAACACCAGTTATAGAAATAAATGGAGAAAAACATAAGAAAAAATGGGGAACAACATTTTTTGATTTACCAGCAGGTAAATATAAAATAAAGATTTATTTTAAATATATGGGAATGAATGAATGTGGTTCAAATGAAATTATAGTTTCACTATTAGAAGGGGAGCATAAAAAAATTACATATTATATGCCAACTTTTATGTTTATGAAAGGAAAAATTAAGGAACAAAAAGGCAAAAGTATAGAAAAATCACTTAATTTAAAAAATGAATTATTAAATGAAGATACTTTTTGGAATATCATTGAATTATCACTTGAAAATACTGAAAATATAGATGAACAAAAAGAATTTTTAATATCAGAACTTGGTAAAATGTCAATACAGGAAACATTAGGTTTTAAATTAAGATTAAATGATTTAACAAATAACATACATACTTCCCAAATGTGGTGTGCTGCATATTTAATGAATGGTGGTTGTTCAGATGATGGCTTTGATTATTTTAAAAATTGGGTAGTTTCAAAAGGAAAAGATACTTATTATAGAGCGAAAGAAAATCCTGATAGTTTATCAGAATGTTTTAACCAAGAAAATGAGGGAGAGTTTGAATTTGAAAGTTTAGATTATGTTGCAGTAGAAGTTTTTGAAAAGAAAACAGGGAAATCTATTTATGATTATATGCCAAAAGCATCATTTAATAGAAATGAGTTTGAATTTAATTGGAATGAAGATGATACAGAAAGTATGAAAGCAATTTGTCCTAAAATATTTGAAAAAGTAGGTTGGTAATAAGAAATTATAAATAATTTATGTTAAATATAGAAAGGAGAAGTATGTTATAGATTATATCTATATCATATAAGTTTAATTATGAAAAAATGGGAAATAAACAAGAAAAAAACTGTCACAATTTGTGAAGCATTAGGTTCTATATTAGCTGTTGGATATGCTATTTCAATAGCTTCTAATACTGGAAATGAAATAATCGGATTTATATTTTTGGAATTATCTGCCTTATTTTTCGCTGTATGGGGAATAATTGACAAACGTTGGTCATTCTTTTCACTACAAGTTTTTTATATGTTTGTAGGAATATTTGGTTTAATGAGATGGAGTTAGAGCTTTAATGAAAGATTTTAAAAATGATATTGATGAATTTTATAAAAAAATAGCATTGCAAGATAGTATTAATGATGGTAAAAATAGTAAGGAAATAGAGAAAAAAATTGCTCTTAGTTTAGGTTATACTATTGATGATATAAGAACTGGTGCTAATTTAGGACTTGGGTGTGGTAATCCTATTGAAAATTCTAATTTAAAAAAAGGAGAAATTGTACTAGATTTAGGGTCAGGAAAAGGCATAGATGTTTTTAAAGCATCAAGAGTTGTTGGTGATAAAGGTCTAGTAATTGGTGTTGATAGACTTGCTGAAATGGTTGAGAAAGCAACAAATATAAGTGAAAAGAAAAATTTTACAAATACTAAATTTATACAATCTGATATAGATAATTTAAAAATAGATAATGAAACAATAGATTGTGTAATATCTAATTGTGTTATAAATTTATGTGATGATAAGAAAAAAGTTTATTCTGAGATTTTTAGGGTATTGAAACCAGGTGGGAGAATATCAATTTCAGATATAGTTCAGGTTAATGAATTGCCACATGATATAAAAAATGATCCTATTTTTCATGCCACTTGAATTGGTGGTTCAATAACTTCGGAGAAGTTAAAAGAAATTTTAAAAGAAATAGGATTTAATCCATATATAGTTATAGAAGAAGATTTAACAAAAGAATATTTATCAAAATGGGGTCATAAAGTTGATTTGAAAAAATACATAAAAAAGGGGAAAATTATAGCGTTTAAGCCATAAAAAATGTTTGAGAAGGTAATAGCATGAAAATAAAATTTAAAATTTTGGATATTCCAAAATTAGCTATTCCTAGATATATATTATTATTTATTTTATTAATTCCGACTATTACAAAAACATATATTTTTGTGTTAGGTTTAATAATTTTATTTATACTTAATCTTATTATATCTTATATATGTATAACTTATTTTTTGAAAATAGAAGTAATTTTTTTAGAAAATGAATTACATATAATAAAAAGGAGTAGATTCAGGAAAGATGTAGTTTTTAAATTGAGATATAGTGATATAAAAGTTATAAAGATTACGGATAATATATTTGGAACTAAAAATATTAGCCTAAATTATGTATTAAGAGGTATTAATGTAGGTTTTTTACCAGTATTTTTCTATATCTTTTTTTTAGGGTTTTCATTATCAACTAATCTTAATAGAGGATTAATGTTGTTACCTAATGTAATTAATTGCGGAGAAATTTTAGAAAAATTAAGTGAGAAAACTAATTTAGATATTAAAAGTAATTGTAAAATACAAGTTAGTTATAAGCTATCAATAAATAATTATGTAGATAGCCTAAGTGGAGTTTTATTATTTTTTATAGTTATTTTTATTTTATTATTAGGATATAATTTATTATGGCTAATAGTAATAGTTATTTTTTCTAATTTACCAATTTTAAAAAATAGAGAATATTTTATTGATATAAATGGGTATATATTAAAAGTTGCATCAAAGAATGATATAACATTTTTTATAGATAATTTTGAAATCAATGAAAATAAAATATATATAAAGATATATAGATATGGCCTAATAAAGACATCTACAACTTTGAAATTCATTATGGTTTAAATAAAAGGAGAAAAATATTATGAAATCAGAATTTATAGGAAGAGCAGTAGTTAGAGAGTATGATGATATTTTAAAAATTAAAATACCTGCAAGAAAAATATTGCCAATATTAATTCTTTTTGTAATTTTAATTAGTTGGTTTCATAGTGAAATTTTTGCATTAAAGATAATTTTTTTTAGTAATGATATTTATTTATCCGCAAAAATTATTATGTTGGTGTGGACAGTTATTTGGACAATAATAGGTTTATTTATATTAATAATTTTATCCTGGTTTTTAATTGGTTATGAACTTATTATTGTTGGAAATGGAAATCTAAAAATTATAAAAAAAATAGGATTTATAAGTATAAAAAAAGAATATAAAACAAGAGAAATAAAAGATATATCTCTTACTAGAATTGGAACATTATATATAGAAACACAATCTATTGTTGAAAGATTTGGAGAAATTAAATTTGATTACAATATGAAAACTGTTAAATTTGGTTATAATATTAATGAAATAGAAGCTAAAATGATTGTTGAAAAATTAAAGAGAAATCATA
Source organism: Oceanivirga salmonicida (assembly GCF_001517915.1). Classification (NCBI taxonomy): domain Bacteria; kingdom Fusobacteriati; phylum Fusobacteriota; class Fusobacteriia; order Fusobacteriales; family Leptotrichiaceae; genus Oceanivirga; species Oceanivirga salmonicida. The sequence continues at coordinate 10,588 of NZ_LOQI01000023.1, forward strand.
ATTTCAGGGAATATAATTTTGCAATTATTACTAACTATAAAAAATAATATTAAAAACTGAAAGGAGTTTAAATTATTATGGAAGATAAATTTTCAGGTAGAGCAATAATTAGAGAATATGATGATATTTTAGAAATTAAAATACCTATAAAAAAGAGGATATATATGATAATATTTGGTTTTTTTAGCTTTGATTAGTTGGGTTTTTGGTGGATTTTTAAAATTAATATTTTTCAATGGTGGTATAGATTTATTTGATAAAGTTTTTGTGTTAGTGAAGTTAATTAGTGATATAATGTTGGTTTTATTTATTTTAGGAATTTTAAACTGGATTTTATTTGGTTATGAACTTATTATAGTTGAAAATGGTAATTTAAAAGTTTCAAAAAAAATGTGGTTTTTGAATTTAAAAAAAGAATACAAAATAAGAGAAATAAAAGATATATCTGTTGTTAAAAACTTTCCTTCACGAGCTGCATATTATAATATTTATACTATTACAAGTAAATTTGGAAGAATTAAATTTGATTATGGCATGAAAACTATAAAATTTGCAATTGATATTGATGAAGCAGAGGCTAAAATGATTCTTGAAAAGTTAAAGAGAAATAATAATTTTAGAGAATTTAATTTTAATATAATGGGAGAAAATAAATGAAAATAAACTTTAAATATTTTGATTTCCCAAAAAACTATATTTTAAAGGCATGTTTATTGCTTTTAATATTATTACCAATTATAAAAAATAATGTTTTGGTATATGCATTATTATTGTTATTTTTATTAGTATTTAATACAGTTATAGCTTATTTAGTATTATCATTTACTCTTGATTTTAAGATTGAATTTTTAGAAAATGAATTACATTTAATAAAAGGTAAAAGAAGTTTAAAGTTAAAATATAGGGATATAAAAATGGTTAAAATATCAAATAATATATTTGGAACAAAGAATATTAGTTTAAATTATAGACCAAGAGAAACAGGTTTTATATTTTGGGTTATATTTAGCGATTTAATTAATTTTGGCTATATAGTAGATGTAATAATGGCAAATGCAATAACATTACCTAATGTAATTAATCATGATGAAATTTTAGAAAAACTGAGTGAAAAAATAAATATTGATTTTAAAGAAAAATGTACAACAAAAATAAGTTATAAATACTCTATAAAAGAATATTTGGCACAAATGAGACTTTATTTATATTTTACAGTAATTATGTCAATTATTGATTTCATAAATTTAAATTTATTTATCGTAATTCCAATTTATATATTGTTTAGTATTCGATTTTTAAAGAATAATAATTATTTAGCCAATATTGGAAATGAAATATTAAAAGTTGTGTCTAAAAATGAAATATATTTTTTTATAAATAATTTTGAAATTATTGATAATGAAATAGATATAACAATATACAAAGGTATAGTAAATTCAAAAATTCCTATAAAAAATTCTAGGTTTGTAATTGATGGGAATATAGCAAGAATTTTAAAAATAGAACATTAATATTTATGAGGTATGATAACATGAAAATAAAATTTAAGTTTTTTGATATACAAAAATTATCTATTTTTAAAATTTCATTAGTAATAATTATGTTTATATTAACTATAAAAATAATGTATATATTTTTTATGTTCTTAATTTTTTTATTAATAATAAATTTAATAATATCATATATTTATATAAAATTTAAATTAAATTTAGAAATATATTTTTTAGAGAATGAATTACATATAATAAAAGGGAAATTGGTTTTTAAATTAAAATATAGCAATATAAAAATGATTAATATAACTGATAATTTATTTTCAAGTAAAAATATTAGTTTAAATTATGAACCTAAAAGAACAGAAGTTTCATTTTTTAACACATTTCATAATATTCAATATTTTAGTAATATGACTAACGCAATATTTTTACCTAATGTAGTTAATTATGAAGAAATTTTAGATAAATTGAGTAAAAAAATTAATATAAATATTAAAAATAAGTGTATAATACAAGTTAGTTACAGTTCTACAATAAAAGATTATATGGGAAATATAAATTATATTATATATATTTTTACAGTAATTTTTATGTTGTTATCAGAGTATAGTCTTATATGGTTAATAATAATGTATATATTTATTAATTTACCATTTTTAAAAAATAAAAAATATTTTATTGATATAAATGATAATATATTAAAAGTTGAATCTAAAAATAATATTTACTTTTTTATTGATAATTTTGAAGTTGATGGAAATAAATTATATATAAATGTATTTTTTCCAGAACCAGATTCAAAAATTCTTGTAGGAAATCAACTTTTTAAATCAGAATGTGGTATTTCTAGAAAATTGACAATAGAATAATTTAAATTTAAAATAAGCAGCGTATAAAAAAATTAGAAAGAAAACAGTTCATTATGGAAGATGAATTCATATGAAAATCAATAATTAAAGAGTATTATAATATTTTATTATATCGAAAAAAGGTGGGAAAATGGATACTAAATTTGTAGATAAACAATTTAATAAAAGAGAAAAAAAGAAGTTCTTATTGATAATACTAGCAAAGTTCAAAATGATATTATCGATGATGAAATATCTAATACTTTAGTAGAAATAAATTCTAATCAAATAAAAAATCTTATTTATACTATTAGAGGGAAGCAAGTAATGCTAGATAGAGATTTAGCGGTTTTGTATCAAGTAGAAAATAGAGCTTTAAAACAAGCAGTTAAAAGAAATATTGAAAAATTCCCTGATGATTTTATGTTTATATTGAATGATAATGAAATAGATTTATTGGTATCACAAAATGTGATACCTTCAAAACAACACTTAGGTGGTAGCAAACCTTATATATTTACAGAGTCTGGAATTGCAATGCTTTCATCTGTGTTAAGAAGTGATATTGCAACTAAAGTAAGTATTGCTATTATGAGAACTTTTGTTGAAATGCGAAAATTTTTAGTAAATAATGGAGAAATCTTTTCTAGACTAGATAGAGTTGAATTAAAACAATTAGAATATCAAAAAAATACTGATAAAAAATTTGAAAAAGTCTTTAAATATATTGCAGAAACAAAAGAAATATCACAAAAAATATTTTTTAATGGACAAATTTATGATGCATTTTCTTTGCTTGTAGATATAGTTAAACAAGCTGATAAAAGCATTATTTTGATAGATAATTATGTCGGTGTAGACACTCTTAACATACTTGCTAAAAAGAAAAATGGAGTAAAGGTTGATATTTACACAACTAAGAAAAGTAATTTAACTGAAAATGATATAAAGAAATTTAATTTACAATATCATAGTTTGGCAGTTCATCATATAGATACATTTCATGATAGATTTATGATACTTGATGAGAGTGTTTGCTATCATATTGGTTCATCAATAAAGGATGCTGGAAATAAGAGTTTTGCTATTAGCAAGATTGAAGATAAGCTAAATATAAATTCAATATTGTATAGGCTTTAAAAAAAGAATGTGAAACAAGAAATATAAAAGATATACTTATCATTAGAAACTTTCCTATACTAGCTGCATACTTATACTATTATAAGTCAATTTGAAAGAATTGAATTGATTATGGTATGAAAACTATAAAATTTAAAAAGGAGATAGTTTATTATGGAAGAAAAATTTACAGGTAGAGCAATAATTAGAGAATATGATGATATTTTAGAAATTAAAATACCATCAAGAAAGAAAATATTTGAAATAATATTTATACTTTTTTTGGTTATTTTGTGGTTAATTGTTGAAATTTTTGCACTAAGTAGTTTTTTTTCTAATAGTTATAGTGATTTATTTGCGAAAAATTCCATATCAGTAAAATTACCTAGTTGGACAGTAGGGGGAGTATTTATAATATATATTTCAATTTATAAGTTGTTTGGTTATGAACTTATTACTGTTGAAAATGGAAATTTAAAAATTTCAAAAAAAGCAGGCTTAATAAATAGAAAAAGAGAATACAAAATAATAGAAATAAAAAATATGGCTATTATCCAAAATACATTGCCATATAATGATGAAGATTTTATTCCATTTGAAAATCAAAAAATTAAATTTGATTATGGAATGAAAACTATAAAATTTGCAAGTGATATTGATGAAGCAGAAGCAAAAATGATACTTGAAAAATTAAAGAGAAATCATAATTTTAGAGAATTTAATTTTAAAATAGTTACAAGTTATTAAAATTTAAAAGGGGGATAGTTTATTATGGAAGCAGAATTTGCAGGTAGAGCAATAATTAGGGAATTTGATGACATTTTAGAAATTAAAATACCATCAAAAAAAAGTATATTTGCAATAATATTTCTTTGTGTGTGGTTAATTGGTTGGTTTTTGGGGGAAACTTTTGCATTGAGTACAATATTTTTTAATAGTGATATTGATTCATTTGATAAAATTTTTGTGTCAGTATGGGTAATTGCATGGACATTTGGGGGCTTATTTGCTTTTGGAATTTTAAATTGGTTTTTATTTGGGTATGAACTAATTATTGTTGAAAATGGTAATTTAAAAATTTCAAAAAAAATATGGTTTATAAATTTAAAAAAAGAATATGAAATAAGAGAAATAAAAGATATATCTGTTGTTAGAAACTTTTCTTCACCAGCTGCATATTATAATATTCATACTATTACAAGTCAATTTGGAAGAATTAAATTTGATTATGGTATGAAAACTATAAAATTTGCAATTAATATTGATGAAGCAGAAGCTAAAATGATACTTGAGAAGTTAAAAAGAAATCATAATTTTAGAGAATTTAATTTTAATATAATGGGAGAAAATAAATGAAAGTAAATTTTAAATATTTTGATTTTCTCAAAAATTATATAACATTTTTTATTTATAATTTTGAAGTTATTTAAGATAAAGTTAATATATAAGTATTTTATCCTGAACTATTTAGAATGATTATGTGGAATTGATATTTTAAAGAACATAGTAATTTCAAAAGTGAAAAAATGAATAGAGAATGATTTAAGACCAGAATACAATATGAATAATCATTAAGAAAGAGGGAATTAAGTATGAAATTATGGATGTCATCAGAATATAGTGTAGGTATAGGAGATAAGTTAAGATTAGCAAGAAATTATGTAGAAAAAGTAATAAATGAAAAAATAAATAAAAAAAAATATATGTTAGAAGAATACTTAGAAGGATGGGATTGTATTTCTATAATAATGAACATGAAAAATCATGAATATATAGAAAGAACAATTTATTCGAAAAAGAAAAAAGATATGGATTTTAGATTACAAATAGATTATGAAGAATTTGATAATACAGATGATTTAGGAAGACAAAGATTAATATATGAAATGTTAGATAGAAGTTTAGATATATTATTAGAGAAAAAGAAATTACCATTAGATGCAATAGAAGAATTAAGAGCCGATGTAAAGGAAGTAGCCAAAGAGCAAGGGTGGATTTAAAAAATAATATATGAATTAAGATATTAAAATTTAACTTTATATAAGTATTTATTAAAGGCTTGAAAAAAATGGTAATATATCTATTATTAAAATGTTTTTTGAAAGCAAAATATTAAAAGAACATGTACTAATAGCACAAAAGTGAAAATATTAAGGTATGTGTTCTTTTGCTTAATTACTTAAGATAGGTATACTCTATAATAAAAAATTTTTATGTTATCATTTAAATTAAATAGTACCTAAATTTTAAAATAACATACAATAAAATGATTTATATAAAAAAATAGGAGAAAAAAATGAGTCAAATGTATTATTATGCACTAAAAGAAGATTATATAGAAGCAATAAAACAATATGAAAAAAAAGTTGGAGGATTAAAATATGTTTTATATGGACACCAATATAGCCTTGAACCAGTAGTATACAATTCAATTGAAGAGATTCCTGGCATAGGAACAAGATGGTATGGATATAAAGAAGGTTTGGGTGAAGGTGGAAGAATGTATGGAATATTTTTTAAAGATAACGATATATCTATGAGAAAAATAGATTTATACAATGGAGAAACAAAATATTGTTTAGCTAATTTACAAGATTGCGTATTATTCTATAATGAAGGTGGTATAGATTTAGTAGAAAAAGATGTTGTAAGAAAATCATATATAACAGATGTATATCCTAAAAAGCATGCAAAGAAATTATTTGCAGGCTTAAAAAGAGCCTTTTTAAAAAATATGCAACAATTATTTAAGGGACAATCAGTTTATATAGGAAATAGTTTAATAAAAAACAAAGGTAAATATATAATAACGGATTATAGAAAAGATGCAGTAGAATATCATATAGATATATCACATTTAGAAGTTAAGTAATAAAACATAGTTCTAATTTTATCATAATGAAAAGGTTAAATCATTTATATACAAATAGAAGTAGAAAATATGATAAATAAAGAAAGGATTTTTATGAAAATAAATGATATAAAAATGGCGGCAAAGTATGGAACATGGGAAGATTTTATAAAATATTTTGATAAAGAAGACTTGCCAGAAGAGATATTATTTTTAGCATTTTACAATGAAAATAGAGAAGAAGGATTTAAAATGTTTAAAACAATTTTAGAGGCAAGAAAAATAGATTTGAATTATTGTCATAACAAAAGTAGTATTATGCATATTATATGTAATTACCCATATTATGAATTTTTAGAAGAAATACTTAAATATGATGTAGATATTAATATAAGAAATAAGTATGGAAATATTCCTTTACATAATGCTGCTTCTAATTTTAAAAATGAAGATAGAAGTATAAATTTAGAAAAAATTAAAATTTTATTAGATGCAGGATCAGATGTAGACAATGTAAATAAATTTGGAAAAACATTATTTGATTATAAAGATATATATGGAGAAGAATTTTATAATTTAGTTTATTCATATTCCAAAAAAAGTGGAAAAAATAAAGCTAAAAAAAGAGAAGTAATTGTTAATTTAAATAAAGAAACTAAAATAAATAATATTTTTGAGGCAGCAGAAAGAGGGTCATTTGAAAAATTTTTAGAATATTTTAATAAAGATAATATACCAAACGATATATTAATCTATGCTTTAAACAATCTGAATAAAAAAGAAGGATTAAAAATATTTAAATTTTTATTAGAAACTAATAAAATTAATTTGGATTATCTTATAAATGATAAAAAACCAATTATATATTATATTATTGTTAGAAAAGAATATAAATTTTATGATGAAATTATAAAATATGATTTTGATGTAAACTGGAGAAATTATTTAGGAAATACTTTATTGTTATTTGCAATTTTAAATTTTGTTAATAAAGATAAGAGTGTTAAATATGAAAAAATAAAAATTTTGCTTGATAAAGGGGCAGATGTAGATTATAAAAATAGTTTTGGTCTAAACTATATTATGGTTTTAAAAAGAGACATGGAAATTTTTAGCGAAGATAAAAATAGTATATATTATAAAAATGCAATTAAATTATATGAACTTTTATTACCATATTCAAAACAAAAGGATTAAGTAAATTATAGACTAGCATTTAATTGTTAGTTTTAAAACATTAGGAGAATAATAATGAAATTATGGATGTCGGCAGAAGTTAGTTCAAGTATAAGTGAAAAACTTAGATTATCATTAATTTATGTAGAAAAAGTAATAAATGAAAAAATAAATAAAAAAAAATATGTGTTAGAAGAATACTTAGAAGGATGGGATTGTATTTCTATAATAATGAACATGAAAAATCATGGATATACAGAGAGAACAATTTATTCGAAAAAGAAAAAAAATATGGATTTTAGACTACAAATAGATTATGAAGAATTTGATAGTAAAGATGACTTAGGAAGACAAATATTAATATATAAAATGTTAGATAGAAGTTTAGATATATTATTAGAGAAAAAGAAATTACCATTAGATGCAATAGAAGAATTAAGAGCCGATGTAAAGGAAGTAGCCGAAGAGCAGGGTTGGATTTAAAAAATAATATATGAATTAAGATATGGTTGCTGATGAAAAATATTCCCCAAAATATAAAGGGTGTAAACATATTTTAGAAGAGCCACATTTATCTTATTGGATTTATGATAAAAAATAGAAAAGAGAAAAAATGAAAAGAATAATACAAATTTTAATATTTATATTTTTAAGTTTTGCATCATATTCAGCACATAATGTTATCACAAAAATGAATGAAGTAAAATTTATAAATTTAAAAAGTGGTTTAGAAGTGAACAAAAAAATAGAAAAAGTAAATAAAAATAAAGATGGTAATAAAGATGGGGAACTATATATAGAACTTGTTGATGGAACTAAGATAGTAGGAAAATATATAGATGGAGAATTAAATGGTGATTTGAAAATAAGCACTAAAAATAATGAAATTATAGAAATATATGAGTATAAAAATAATTTGAAAAATGGAACCTATTTATTAAAAACAAGTAAGGGAGATTATACAAAAAAAGAATATAAAAATGATGTTGTAAATGGTAAAGTAAGTTATAAAATTGATGGTATTGAGGGTAATTATGTTAGTATATATGGTCAAAAAAATGGTGTTGAATTTATAAAAAATGTAAATGGAAAACGATATTATTTAAATTATAATCAGAATAAACTTGAAGGTAATATGAAGATAATATTTATAGACGGGACTATAAAAAAATGGGTTGAAGATGATGGTTATAACGGTCAAGTTGAATTGGTTTTACCTAATAAAGATATAATATATATGACTTTTGTAAAAGATATTCAAATAGGAAATGTTGTTGCCCTTATAAAAGGTAAAAAAAAGATATATAAAAATATGGAAGATTTTGTTGAAAGATATAAGTCAAAGGAAAGTATATTTGAATATTTTGGAATTATGGGTTTTGTAGTTGATAGTAGCGAGAAAAATGGAGAACATTATTCAAAATTTTCTTTTGATGGAATAACGAAAGAATATAAATATAGATATGTAGATGGTTATATTACTGGTAAAGTTTACTATAAAGAATATACAAAAAATACCATTATAGAAGAAGGTTATTATACCTTTGAAAAAGGAAAACTTAATGGAAAATCTAATATTACTGAATTTAAGGATAATGAGAAATATAATGTTATAGTTAATTATAAAAATGATTTAAAAGATGGTAAATATATTAAAAAGAGTTCTAATCTTACTATTTTTGGCAATTATAAAAATGGTAAAAAAAATGGAGACTTTGAATCAAAATTTGGGGCAATATATGAATTAGCAACATTTGAAAATGGATTATTAATAAAAAAAACAACTAGATTTGGTAAAATAAAAGAAATATTAGAAATAAAAAAAGGAATAATATATAGAAATCAATCTCTGAATGCAGATGGTAAAAAATATATAAATGAAAGTATATATGACGGAGCATATGAAAAACATAAATTTGGAATTGTTGGAGAAAACATTAAAACTTTGGAAGGTAATAAAAATGACTTGAAATTTAAAACGGACTTTTTAGAAGGAATTAGAAATAAATAAATATATACAAAAAATGAAAATTTCAAATTAAATTTGTGTTAATATATAAATTAATATAATTTTAAATAAAGAAAGGCAATAAAATGAAATTTAAGTATTTTAAAATAAAAAATATTATATACATATTTTTGATTATAATACCAACTATAACATATTCAAGTGCTTACAATATTATAACAAAAATAAATGAAATTACATTTGTTAATGATAAAAATGTAGAAATCAATAAAGTTTTAGAGAAAGTAAATAAAAATAAAGATGGTAATAAAAATGGCAAACTATACATAGAACTTGCTGATGGTTCTGTTGTAAAAGGAAAATATGATAATGGTTATTTACAAGGTAAATTAACAATTACTAATAAGAAAGATAATGAGCATCAAGAATTTAATTATAAAGATAATTTAAAAAATGGAAAATATATATATAAATCTGATAATAATATTATTAAATTAAATTTTATAAATAATATATCAAATGGAGAATATTATTATAAAGATAAAAATGAAGAAGTAATAAGTAAACATGTTGATGGTAAAATACAAGGTAAAGTAT
>NZ_LOQI01000024.1 GCF_001517915.1 Oceanivirga salmonicida
TTTTTTTTTATTTTTTTTTGGGTGTTGCCGTGAGTTTAGAAAATTTAACTAGTTAAAAATATAGTCAATGCCTTTTGAAATAAAGGTATTTTTTTGTCAAGTTTTTCAAATAAAACACTATGTAAAACTTATTTAATATGGTATAATATAAATAAAAAGGTGATGAAATATGTTTTTAGAAATTTGTAAGAGCAAAAATATTACATACTTGTATAAAGCACAATATGTAACTATTGCAAAAGGTAGATATAAAAGAGTTAGAGAATTGTTAGGCAGATTAGATGAACTTGAAAAAATTTATGATGACCCTGTAACACATTTTAGAAAAGAATTAGAATTACAAACTAAATTAGAAAAAGAAAATAAGAAAAACAATGAAATAAATCTCTCTTTTTCACAAGAAAAAATCAATATAAATGATTTAGTAAATAAAACTTTAATTGATGAAACACTAGAAAAAAATATAGGTTCTCTAATTATTCAACATATATATCATAAATTAAATTTAGATATTCTATTAAAAAAAATACAAATAAAGGAAAATACAAAAATTAAAATGTCTAAATTACTTCAACTATTAATCATTTGTAGATGCCTTTATCCTAATTCTAAATTATCGGATTTTAGACATAAAGATAATTTTGCTGATACTTTTAATTTATCTCGTGATGACATATATAGGGGATTAGAAATATTAAATAAATACAAAGATGAAATAATATCACATTTTAACAATAATATTTCTAATTTAATTAATTACGATCTTTCTAATGCTCATTATGATTTAACTAATTACTTTGTATATACAGATGATACTACTTATTTAATAAAAAAAGGTTACAGCAAAGTTAAAAATGGAAAACCAATAATACAACAAGCCTTATTGACTGATGCTAACGGATTACCAATTAATTATCAACTATTTAGTGGTAACAGAAATGATGTATCAACATTAATTGATTTTTTAGATACTCAAAAGAAAAGATTCAATATCAAAAATACTACTATAGTCGCTGATGCTGGTTTAGTATCTAATGATAACATAGTGAAAATACTTCTTAGTAAAAATCAGTATATTTTTAAAGAATCAATGTTAAGAATAAATGAAAATATTATGGCTTCTTTTGATAATATAGTTAAACCCAAATTAGAATATATTATGAGTAAAAACGAAAAACTTAAAGGGTGTTACTTTAGTTTAGTTTTAAATTTTGAATTAAAAGTTTTAGATATATATGGTAAAACTAAAAAAGTTAGTGTCCCACAAAGATATATTTTTATGTATTCTAAAAAATTTGATGAAAAACATAAAAGAGTAAGAATGGATCAATTAGAAAATGTTGATAAATATATAAGTGATACTTCTAAACTAAAAGATAAAATGAAAAAAGTAATTCCTAATTTAATAAAAATAGATACTACAAAAACTAATATAGAAATTGACCAAGAAAAACTTGATAAGTATGAAAAAACTTCTGGTTATTCTCTAATAATAACAAGTAATGTAAAGACTTATGGTTCAAAAGATGAATATGTAATACCAGATTCTGAAATAATAAATATGTATAAAATGCAGTATTTAATTGAGGAATCATTTAAAATCTGTAAAACTAATTTAGATATAGATAATATATATTTAAAACGCGAAGATAGAATTGAAGAACATTTTTTAACTGGGTTTCTATCATTGGCATTTTTAAGAATTTTACAACAATATTTAGCAAATGAATATTCTATAGCAAATGTACAAGAAACACTTAAAGAGTTTAAAATTAATAAGTTAAGAAATACCAATTATTATCAATTAAGTACTATTAATATGTTAAATGCAAAATTACAAAACAATTTAGACATAAGTATAAACCAAAATATATATGATGGAAAAGAAATAAGAAGTTTAATCGGAAATTTAAAAAAAAATTAAGTTTTGATAGTATTTTATTTAGAAAAAATAAAGTCTGAAACCCTTATGATTAAAGGGCTAAACTTTATTTTTTTTCATTTATTTTTCTAAAGTCAAGATATTATATCTTAAAAAAATTTCAAAAAAAATTTGATATAATTATATTTTTTTATAATATTATTATTAAATTTAAAATTTTTAATTATAGTATTAAATATAGTATGCTTATATAAAAAACTACAAAAAAAAGTGGAACTTTCGTTCCACCAAACTGGCACTTCATAAGCCGAATTTTGTTTATGTTAATCATTTATCTAGTTATATATTTGCATATATAATCAAGCGAATACCACTAAGACACAGCGAGCAACTGTTATAGTCTTTAACTTTTCTTGCTTCAGGAGGGGTTTACCTATCTAACTTAGTCCCCTAAGCTAATGGTGGGCTTTTACCCCACCGTTTCACCCTTACATTTTACAATGCGGTTTATTTTCTGTGGCACTTTCCTTAAAATTACTTTTAGCAGTCGTTAACTGCCTCCTTTGCTCTATGAAGTTCGGACTTTCCTCTATTTTTCAAGCGATTAACTGAAATACCAGTATTTAATTTATTATATTTATTTAACTTCTTCCATATAATTTAATATGAAATCTGCCCCTAATGATGGGAATACAATTCCTTTATAAGATTTATCTAAAATGTATAATTCATTTTTAGAGAATAATACTCCTATAGGCATTTCATCAGCTAAAATTTCTTCTGCTCTTTTTAAAGCATCAAATCTTTTTTGTTTATCTATAGTTGTTTTAGCTATATCTATTAATTTATCATATTCAGCATTGCTAAATGAAGTGTGGTTATTTCCACCATTAGTTACCCATAAGTCTAAGAAAGTTATTGGATCTCTAAAATCTGCTCCCCAACCAGCAAGTACTATATCAAAGTTTTTAGAAGTCATTCTTGCTAATCTTTCTTTAAATTGCATTAATTCTATATTAACAGTTAATCCTAAATTATTTCTTAATAATTCTTGTAATGATTCACCAATTTTTTTATTAGCTCCTGAATCATTTAAAATTATTGATATTTCAGGGGCTTTACTTAATCCTAATTCTTTAAGACCCTCAGCTAATAATTTTTTAGCTCCTTCTGGATTATATTTAGGTATAACATCTCCAACTGCTTCTACAAATTCCTTACCACTAGGGTCTTCTCCTAGACCTTTAGGTGTTAAAGTATATGATACTGAATTTATATTTCTAAATACATTTTTTATAATATCTTCTTTATCAATAGCCATTGTTATAGCTTGTCTAATTTTTTTATTCTTTAAGAAATTTGTTTCTGTATTATATTCCATATACCAAGTTGTAGCAACTGGAACTTTTAATAATCTATCATCATCTTTAAATTCTTCATATTGTTCTGTAGATATTTTAACTAAATTAAATTTTCCATTTTTGAAAGCATTTGCTGCTGAATTAATATCTGCAATAAATTTAGTAACTATTCTTGGAACTTTTATCGCTTCTTGATTATAGTAATGTTCATTTTTTTCAAATTCCATTTTGGAAGTATGTGTCCATGAAACTAATTTATATGGACCTGAATATAGCATATTCTCTGCTTCTAACCCATAATCTGCTCCTTTTTCAGTAGCAAATTTTTCATTTATTGGCATATATGTTAAAAATGAAACTAATGATTCAAAATATGGTATTGTATTTTTTAAAGTTACTTCTAATGTTTTATCATCTATTACATTAATAGCAACATCTTCAGCTTTACCTTTTCCTTCATTATATTCTTGAGCTCCTTTTATATAATAAAGCATATATGCATATTCTGAAGCAGTTTCAGGATTTAAAGCTCTAAGCCAAGCAAATTTGAAATCTCCTGCAACTAATGGATCACCATTAGACCATTTTAAATTATCTCTTAAGTGGAAAGTCCAAGTTTTTCCATCTTCTGATACATCCCAAGATTTGGCAAGACCTGGTTCTATAGTTTTATTTTTACCTACTTTAGTCAACCCTTCTTGTAATAATGTATTTATTTGCGTTGTTACATTACTTGTTCCTAAAGCAGGGTCTAAACTCTTCCCTTCTTCACCTGAATTATATGTAAATGTTGCCATTTCATTGTCTGACGATGACGAACCTCCACAACTAAATATTGCAATAGCTAAAACTATGCTTGTTAATATTTTTTTCATATTTAATACTCCCCCTTATATTATACTCTTATTTAATTACCTTATCAGCATTATTTAATCTTATACGAACACCAAATGGTGATAATTCTACACCTGTTAGGTTTTCATTGAATAAAAACAATTCTAATTCTTGATATAAAGGTAATATAGGCATTTTATCTGCTAAATATTTTTCTGCTTCTATTAAATAACCTATTCTTTTAGCTCTATCAGGAGTTTCAGTTGCTTTTTTAATTAACCCATCATAATTTTCATCTTTAAATCCTGTAACATTATTACCATTAAATGAAGCCATTAAATCTAAGAAAGTCATAGGATCTTGATAATCTGCTCCCCATGAATTTAATACAAAATCATGATTTAATGCTTTTGTTCTTGCTAATCTTTCTTTAAATGTAATCATTTCTACTTCTACATCTACTCCTATAGATTTTCTTATATCTTCTTGTATTGTTGCACCAATTTTTCTGTTATCACTATATCTATCATCAATTAATAAAGTTAATTTAGGTAATTTTTCTAAACCTAATTCTTTTAATCCTTTTGCTAAATATTCTTTTGCCTTTTCTGGATTATAGCTATCAAAAGCCTTACCTACTTCTTTAACAAAATCTTCTTTAACACCTTTAATTCCTGTATTAGCAGGTGTTAATGTATTTGATACTACCTTTAAATCTCTAAATACTGATTTTACTAAACCTTCTTTATTTATTGATAATGAAAATGCTCTTCTTATATTTTCATTTTTAAATGCTTCATTAGTTGTATTATACGCTATATATGCAGTTCTTGCCAAGTTTAATTTTTTCAATCTTGAATCTTCTAAATATTTTGTTGCTTCTTCTGAACTTAATTTTGTAAAATCTAATTCTCCATTTTTAAAAGCATTTAATGATGAAGATTCATCTTTAATATATTTAATTATTACTTTATCTAATTTAACATTTTCTTTATCATAATAGTTATCATTTCTTTCAACTATTAATTTATTATTATGTTCCCATGTAGTTAATACAAATGGTCCATTGTATAATAGAGCATCTAATTCTAATGCATAGTCTGCACCTTTTTCTTTAACAAAATCTCTTTTAGCTGGACTATAAGTTATAAATGAAACTAATGAATCAAAATATGGTGTTACATATTCTAATTTAACTTCTATTGTCTTATCATCTATTGCTTTAAACCCAACTTCTTCTAAAGTAACTTCTCCCTTTGTATATTTTTCTGCATTTTTTATAGGAAATAGTATGAATGCATATTCTGATGCAATTTCAGGTGATAATGCTCTCTCCCAACCATTTATAAAGTCATCAGCAACTACGTTACTTCCATCTGACCATTTTATATCATCTCTTAAATGGAAAGTCCAAGTTAATCCATCTTCACTAATTTCCCATGATTTAGCTTGTCTTGGAATAACTGTTCCATCTGGAAGTGTATCTGTTAACCCTTCTGTTAAAAACCCATGTATATTCATTGTAAAACCATCTGTTAATATTTGTGGGTCAAATGATCTACCTTCTGCAACTGCATTAAAATACGCTACTTTTTCATTTGCTTTTTCTTTTGTACCACCACAACTAAATACTGCAAATGCCAGTAATAGTGATGTAATTATTTTTTTCATACTTTTCTCCTTTAAAAATCATTATTTATTGTCTTCTATAAAATCTTTCTCTACATAATGATCTTTTTCATATTCTACTAACGAAGATTTAACTGTTTTATTAATATCTTTTGCTGTCCCTACTGGACTTCTTAAATAGTCTTCATCCATTTCTATTTTTTCTTTTTTCACATGATCTGGGTCTGGTATAGGTACTGCAGATATAAGTGATTTAGTATATGTATGTATAGGATTATTATATACAGCATCGGGAGTTCCCAATTCTACTAATCTTCCTCTAAACATAACTGCTACTCTATCTGATATATACTTAACCATTGATAAATCATGCGCTATAAATACTAATGTTAAATCTCTTTCTTTTTGTAGTTTTTTTAATAAATTAACTACTTGTGCTTGTATAGAAACATCTAGTGCTGATATAGGTTCATCACAAATTAAAACTTGTGGGTTCACTGCTAATGCACGAGCTATACCTATTCTTTGTCTTTGTCCACCTGAAAATTCATGTGGAAATCTACTAGCATGCTCTCTATTAAGACCAACTATTTCTAATAATTCATATACTTTTTCTTGTCTATCTTTTCTGTCTTCATATAAACCATGTATATCCATTCCTTCTGCAACTATATCTCCTACTGTCATTCTAGGATTTAGTGATGCTTGTGGATCTTGGAATATCATTTGTACTCTTTTAGTAAATTCTTTTTTTGAATACTTTTCAATAGGTTTACCATCTAATTCTATATCTCCAAGAGTTTTTTCATATAATTTACATAAAGTTCTCCCAAAAGTAGTTTTCCCACTTCCAGATTCTCCAACTAAACTTAAAACTTCTCCCCTGTATATGTCTATACTAACATCATCAACTGCTTTTAAAAGTTTCTTTTTTCCAATAGGGAAATATTTTTTCATATTTCTTACTTTCATTATTATTTCAGCCATTATCTTGCCTCCCTATCAGAATCTTTTACATACTTAGTTTTTACTCTAGTTTCTGTTCCATCTTCAAATGTATATGTAATTACTCCATTTGCATTAAATTTAATTTTAGGTGCTCCATCTACATAATGCCATGATTTAACAAAATGGTTATTAGGTAGTTCCACCATAGGTGGTTTTTTCTCATAATCTATTTTTAATGAAAATTCAGAACGAGCCGCAAATGGATCTCCTACTGGTGGATTTAATAAATCAGGTGGAGTCCCATCTATAGAAAATAATTCTACACTTGAATCCATATCTAATCTTGGTAATGATTTTAATAATTCCCAAGTATATGCATGACAAGGATTTTTAAATAATTCTCTAACTGGCGCTTCTTCTAATTTTTCTCCTGCATACATAACAACAACTCTATCAGCAGTTTCAGCAACCACTCCTAAATCATGTGTTATTAGTATAACTCCTATATTTAATGATTGTTTTAACTCATTTATTAAATCAATTATTTGTGCTTGTATAGTAACATCTAATGCAGTAGTTGGCTCATCACAGATAAGTAAATCTGGTTCACAAGCTAGTGCTATTGCTATTACTACTCTTTGTCTCATCCCACCAGAAAACTGATGAGGATATTGATAAAATCTTTTTTCAGGTTCAGGAATACCAACTTTTTCAAGCATTTCTAATGCTAATTTCTTTGCTTCTTTTTTAGAAACTTTTTTATGTATAAGTATACCTTCCATTATTTGTTTACCTATTTTTATAACAGGATTTAGTGAAGTCATTGGATCTTGAAATATCATTCCAATTCTTCCACCTCTATATTCTCTTAATTCTTTTTCAGATATTTTAGTTAAATCTACTCCATCAAATAATATTTCACCTGCTTTTATTTCACCTGGTGGCATAGGTATAAGTCCCATTATAGTTTGAACTGTAACTGACTTACCACTTCCTGATTCACCAACTATTGCTAGTGTTTCTCCTTTTTTAACTGAAAAACTAATATCTCTTATTGCCTTAACTTCTCCAGCATAAGTATTAAAGGAAACACTTAAATTTTTTACTTCTAGTATATTTTCATTCATTTTAATGATTTCCTTTCTTAGTCTCTTAGTTTAGGATTTAATGCATCACTTAATGCATCACCTAATATATTAAATGATAACGTTATTAATGATATTGTAATTGCTGGAATTAAGAATAAATAAATATGTGAATTTATTTCTCTAAACCCATCAGCAACTAAATTACCAAGTGAGGCTTGTGGTATTGGAACTCCAAGTCCAATGAAACTAAGAAATGCTTCTGAAAATATTATTGAAGGAATATCCATAGTTAATTGAACTATCATTACACTTAGTGTATTAGGGATAAGGTGTTTCCTAATGACCCACCAAAAGTTTGAACCAAGTGCAGTAGAAGCCATTACATATTCATTTTCTTTAAGCTTCAATACCTCACCTCTTATTAGTAAAGCATAACCTAACCAACGGGTTAGTGATAATGCTATTATGATAGTTCTTACACTATTACCCATGATAACCATAAGTAGTATTATATATATCATAGATGGTATTGAAATTAATACCTCTATAATTCTAATCATAATCATATCTACGACACCACCAAAGTATGCTGCTATAGAACCATATATGCTTCCTATAACTACACAAATTGATGCTACAATCAATGCTAATTGCACTGAAATTCTAATACCTTGTGCTATTCTTGCAAATAAATCTCTACCTAATGAATCTGTTCCAAAAATATGACCTGATTTAAATCCTTCAACAGGACCAACAAATCTTGATGCTGTTATTTGCTCATAGTATGTATATTTTGTTAGACTTTGTCCAAATATTGCTATTAGAGTTATAAATCCTAAAAAAATTAAAAAGAACATTGCTAATTTATTTTTCTTTAATCTTCTCCAAGCATCTTGCCAATATGTTAAACTTGGCTTATATATTTGTTCACTTTCTTCTTTATCTGGTCCAACATATTCAAAATCTGATGGTACAGTAGTATATTTATCTCTATCATATATTGATTTTATTTTAATATCATCCATTAATTACTACCTCCATCTAATTTAATTTTAGGATCAACTAGTGCATAGATTAAATCCATCACTATCATCATCACAATAAGGAATGCTGCATAGAATACAGTAACTCCTAATACCATAGTATAATCTCTATCTACTATACTACTAATATAGTATTTTCCAAGTCCTGGTATACCAAACATGGTTTCTATTACAAATGATCCTGTAAGTATTGCTGCTATTGTTGGTGATATTACTGTAACTACAGGTAATATCGCATTTCTTATAGCATGTTTCATTATTATATTTATAGGTTTTACCCCTTTGGCAACGGCTAATTTAATATAGTCTTGCTCCATAATTTCTATCATTTTACTTCTCATAAGTCTTGCAATTTTAGCGACTGTAAATAGTCCTAATGCAACTACTGGAAGTATTTTTTTAGATGGCGAATCCCAACCTGTAAGTAATATTTTACCTATTGGTAAATGCCATTTATCAATTAGTATGCCTTTATGTATATCTACAACATATAGCTGTAATAGTCCTGCAATTACAAAACTTGGTACTGATATACCAATAACCGCAATAACCATAGATATTCTATCTATTATCTTATTTCTATATATAGCTGACGCTATACCCAAAGGTATACCTACTATTAATCCAAATATTATTGCTCTCGCTCCTAAATCCGCTGAAACTGGAAAACCAGATTTAATAACTTTGTTTACTGTTCTTCCTTTTTCTTTCATTGAAAGACCTAAATCACCTTTTGCTAATTGTTTTAAATATGTTACGTATTGTTCTCCTAAAGGTTTATCTAAGTTATATTTTGCCATTAAATTTGCTTTAACTTGTGGCGGTATAGCCTTTTCACCTTCAAAAGGATCTCCTGGTAATTGGTGTAATAACACAAATGTTATAGTAATTACCAAAAACAAAGTAACAAAACCTGTTAATATTCTTTTGAATATAAATTTCATTATGTTCTTCATAAAACTCCTTTTCTAATCATTATATTAATAAATGATTAATTATCCCTAATTTTTTATTTATTATATAATATTATAGCATTTATCTAATAGATTATCAACTTAGCTAAGTTATAAAAAAAGGAAACTAAAACATATTTACATTAAAATAAGATTAAGAAATATCATATATTTTATAAAATTATTTAAATAAAATCAATAAATAAAAAGAATTTTAAATATTTTTATATATATTTAAGCATTAATTAAATATATAATTACATTAATAATTTGAATAAAAATTTCTTGGAATACAAAATCTATTTATTTTAAAAACAAATGTTAATAAACAAAAAATAAAGTCTAAACCTAATAATTTATAGGTTTAAACTTTATTTACTTTTTATTATTTATGATTATTTTTACCTTTTATTTCAGAAAAATCTACATTTACAATTAACTCAGCTAATCTAGTTAAGTTAGGTAACTTATGTTTAGGAAAATCATCATACTTACCGTATAAAACTATTACAAATTTATTATTTGCTTCCGTAAATATTCTATCATTAGTTTCTTTGTTAGTTTTTAAAGTTCCTCTAAATGTTTGATCTCCTATTTTAACTTCTGAATAATTTTTATTAAAATCTATATGTATATGATTAAATCCACCATTGTACGAATGAAAAGATAAATCTTTTTTAGGATATTTATCAGGTGAATATGTTGTTCTATCATAAGCTAGTACTCTTAAATTAAGACTTGCATTACCTGTTTTTTTATCTATTATTATAGTAGAACTTTTATTTTCAGAAATATAACCATATTTAGTTTTTTCCAAATTCATATGTCCTAATAGTTCTCCTAAATCTGCAACATACTTACCATCATGAGTTCCTATTTTCATGTGTGTATGAAGTTGTCCTTTCATTGAATGAAAATGTTTTGCATTTTCTAATTTTATTTCATCATGTCCCTTAGCAAAGATTACCATTGATAAGGTAGTCAATAATACTAAAAATATTTTTTTCATAATTTCTTTCTCCTTTATAAATTTAATTTAATAGATTATATAAGCATAAGAAATAAATTGCAATAGTCTAAAATCAGTTATTTCTTAATGTCAACTTATTTAATTAGTAGATATATGAAATAAAAAATATAATTTTTTTCAGTTATTTTTTAATTGACATTTAAATTATAAAATTGCATAATGTATTTAGAAAGTAGGTAAATATGGAAAAGATCATTATATTTTTAAATGGTGTATATTCAGATAATTTAGAAAAAATTAAATCATTATGTACAAATAGAAAAATTATAGCAGTAGATGGTGGAACTAACATGGTATATAAACTAGATTTAATTCCTGATAAAATAGTTGGAGATATGGACTCAATAAATAATGAAACTCTTAAATTCTATAAAAATAAAGATATTGAAATTATAAAACTTGATAAAGAAAAAGATCATACTGATTTTGAAGTTGCCTTACTTGATTATGTACCAAATAAAACTGGGAGATTTAAAAACCAAAATATCGAAAAAGAAAATTTTGATAATTTAATAAATACTGACATATTAGTATTAGGTGCTACTGGTAATAGACTTGATATGACTATGTCCAATCTAAAAAAATTACACTCTTTACCTAATATGTACTTTATTTCAGAAAACTTTGAAACTATTAAGTATATAAATAAAAGTACAGATTTTAAAAATTTAAAAGGCAAAACCTTTTCTATAATACCTATAACCGATATTGAAGAAATTACATTAATAGGTTTTAAATACCCTTTAAATAAAAATAATATTTCAAAAGATTTTGGCTTAGTAAGTAATATTGTAGAAAATAACTTATGTACTGTAAAATTCAAAAAAGGTGAAATGTATATAATATACATGTAAAAAGGAGACCAACTATGTTAGAACTATATTTTTATGATAATGTAGATGATAATTTATTAAAATATGCCGTTATCATCTCAAAGACAGATGGTAAATGGGTATTTTGCAAACATAAAAAAAGAACTACTTATGAGATACCTGCTGGTCATAGAGAAAAAAATGAAGCAATTTTTGATACCGCAAAACGAGAATTAATTGAAGAGACTGGTGCTATAAATTTTTCCATAAAACCCATATGTCCATTTAATGTAAGATTTAATAATAAGGATAGTTATGGTATGCTATATTTTGCTGAAATTAATTCTTTTGGGAAAATAGATAGCGAAATAGAAAATATAATAATTACAGAAAAACTAATTGATAACTGGACTTACCCAGATATTCAGCCAAAATTAATTGATGAAGCAATTAAAAGAGGCTTTATTTAATAAAGAAAAGATATTAATTTCAAAATTTAATTTGATTTTAATATCTTTTTTATTTATAAATTTCTTTTCTATGTCCTAAATCAATTAATATAATTATTAATTTTTCATCTTTGATTTTAGCTATAAGTCTATAATCACCTATTCTATATCTCCAAAATCCTGTCAAATTACCTTTAAGGGCTTTTCCGTATTGTCTTGGATTAGTTGTATCTAACAAATTTTTTAAAATCCAATTATTTAGCAAAATAAGAGTCCCTCTATCTAATTTTTTCATCTGTTTTCTTGCTTTTTTAGATATCTCTACATCATACAATTTCATTATAAGCCCAACTCTTTCATAAAATCAACATATTTAATATTATCACCTTTTTCACTTTCAATAGCTGCTTTTAAAATTCTTTTTTCATACTCTGGATTTATTTCTTCTTCCAATTTATCTTCTACTAAATTTCTTAAAAAATTAGAAATGCTTATATCATTCATTTTCAAATATTTTTTTAGTGCTTTTATTTCGTATTCTTCCATTTTAAAACTTACAGTTTTTAACATTTTAACCACTCCTTTTCCTGTATTACTTATAATACGATTATATAACATTATTTATATTTCGTCAATATAAAAATAGAAGTTTTTACACTCCTATTTTATCATAACAATTTTTCAAGTTCTTCTAATAATTTTAATTTCATATTAGTTAATTCTATATTGTTAGGTTTATTATCTTCACTATACATTTTTTCCATTGGATACCACCAAACTGGTCCTTTACCATTATGACCATAATTTTCTAAATCTCCCGTAAATCTAGGAAAAAGATGCCAGTGCAAATGAGAATCTCCATTACCCAATAATTCACAATTCATTTTATCAGCATTAAATGCTTTGAAAACTGCTTCTGAGACTATAGACATTTCTTCTAAAAATTTAAGTTTTATATCTTCATTTAAATGAAATAATTCAGTTTTATGTTCTTTAAAAATAAATATTGAATATCCCTTAAAATGTTGATTATCACCTATAACTACATACCCTGTTTTTAATTCTTTTACAAAATATGGATTATTCCCGTTTTTAATCATTTCTATTCTATCACAAATAAAACACATATAAATCCTTTTACTTTCTCAAACTATCTTGTATTCTTTTTTTAGTTCCAAGTATATCTTTATCTTCTTTAAGTTTTTCTCTTGTTGCTTTTTCTATTGCTTCTTTTCTTTGTTTTCTGATGATTTCTTCTTGTGATGATTCAAAAATGTCTTCTACTATGACTATTACCTTATTATCTCTAACTTCTAAAAAACCACCTTCAACAAAATATGATTTTTCTTCTTTATTATTAAGTCTAATAAGCATTTGTCCTTGCCCTAATGAAGTAACATAATTAGTGTGATTAGGTAATATTCCTACATCACCCCTTGACCCTTTTACTTTAATAAAAGTTACACTATCATTTTCAAATTCTATTCCCATAGGAGATACAACTTGTACATTTAATAAATCCATACTATTCACCAGCCAATTTTTTCGCTTTTTCTACTGCTTCATCAATAGTTCCTACATATAGGAATGCTTGTTCTGGTAAATCATCATATTTACCATCTAAAATTTCTTTAAATCCCCTGATTGTTTCTTTAATAGGAACATATTTACCTTTCATACCAGTAAATTGCTCTGCAACTGAAAATGGTTGTGAGAAAAATCTTTGTATTTTTCTTGCTCTATTAACTACTACCTTATCTTCTTCCCCCAATTCATCCATACCTAAAATTGCTATAATATCTTGTAACTCTTTATATCTTTGTAATACTTTTTGAGTTTGTCTTGCAACCTTGTAATGTTCATTCCCTACTATATCAGGTTCTAATATTCTTGAAGTAGAATCTAATGGATCTACTGCAGGGTATATACCTAGTGATGCTATTTGTCTTGATAAAACTGTTGTAGCATCTAAGTGTGAGAATGTTGTTGCTGGTGCTGGGTCTGTTAAATCATCCGCTGGTACATAAACTGCTTGTACTGAAGTTATTGACCCATTTTTAGTTGATGTTATTCTTTCTTGTAAAACTCCCATTTCAGTTGATAAGTTAGGTTGATACCCAACAGCTGATGGCATTCTCCCAAGCAGAGCAGAAACTTCTGAACCTGCCTGTGTAAATCTAAATATATTATCAATAAACAGTAATACATTTTGTCCCTGCTTATCTCTAAAATGCTCTGCCATAGTAAGAGCTGTTAAAGCAACCCTTAATCTTGCACCAGGTGGTTCATTCATTTGTCCATACACTAAGGCTGTGTTATTAATAACTCCACTTTCTATCATTTCATTATATAAATCTCTACCTTCTCTTGTTCTTTCACCAACTCCTGCAAATACAGATATTCCACCATGTCCTTTTGCAATATTATTAATTAGCTCTTGTATTAAAACTGTTTTTCCAACTCCTGCTCCACCGAATAAACCTATTTTACCACCTTTTAAATATGGCGCTAATAAATCTACAACTTTAATTCCTGTTTCTAACATTTCAATACCAGTTCCTTGGTCTTCAAAACTAGGTGCTTCTCTATGTATAGAATCTTTTTCATCCGTTTCTATTTGACCTTTATTATCTACTGTTTCACCTAATACATTAAATATTCTTCCCAAAGTCTTTTTACCTACTGGAACTTTTATTGGAGCTCCTGTATCTATAACTTCTAACCCTCTTTTTAATCCATCGGTACTAGACATAGCCACTGCTCTTACCACATTATTCCCTAAATGTGAATGTACTTCTGCGACTATTCTTTTACCATCTAAAAATATTTCTAAGGCATTATAAATATTTGGTAATATCTTTTCAAATCTTGCATCTATTACTGGTCCAATAATTTGAACTATCTTACCCTTATTTTCCAAAAGGTTCACCTCCTTATTTCAGAGCCATTGCTCCCCCAACTATTTCATTTATCTCTTGCGTTATCTTAGCCTGTCTTACTCTATTGTATTCTAATGTTAATTTCTTTATTAATTCATTAGCATTATCTGATGCATTTTTCATTGCTGTCATTCTTGCAGAATGTTCACTAGCAGTTGTTTCTAAAAGTGCCTGATATAGTTTAATATTTAGCATTTTAGGTATAAATTCGACCAAAACATATTCTTCATTTGGCTCAAAAATATAGTAATTTGATTTATCTTCTACACTTTTTTCAAAAGGTAAAATTTTCTCATCTAATAAATTATATGCTATTACAGATACAAATTTGGAATATATTAAATGGACTTCATCATATTTGTCAGTTAAATAATAATTAACTATGTCTTCACTTATTATCTTTGCTTTTTCAAACATAGTTTCAGGTATTAATTGTATATATTCACTGTCTACATTAATTCCCCTATCATTACAGTAATCTCTTGCTTTTTTACCCACTGCTATTACTGAAACTTTTTTTCCTTCTTTTGAATATTTACTTATATATTCTTCCATTTTATTTAAAGCATTATTATTAAAACTTCCACATAATCCCCTATCAGAAGTTATTACTATTAAACCTATTCTTTTAACTTTTCTTTTACCATTAAATAGTATATGATTTTTAGCACTTACACTACCTACTATATTTTCAAATGCAGCATCTAATACATTTGAATATGCTCTTGATTTTAGAGTTAATATTTGATATTTTTTAAACTTTGTTGAAGAAACAATATTCATAGCATTAGTAATCTGTCTTGAATTTTTTATACTAACAATTCTTTCTTTTATTTCCTTAGTATTTGCCACTTCATATCTCCTTTTTTAATGAACAAAGTCTTTCTTAAATCCTGCTAAAAAATCTTCTATTTCTTTTTCTAAATTTTCATCAAGTACTTTATTTTTTACTATTTTATCTAATATCTCAGATGTATTTTTTGCACTTTGTAACATTTCTATTTCAAAATTTCTAATATCTTCAACATCTATATCATCTAAAAAACCATGTGTTGCACTATAAAATATTAAAACTTGTTCTTCTACTTTATATGGTTTATATTGAGGCTGTTTTAATGTTTCCATTATACGCTCACCCCTATTTAACTGATCCCTAGTTGCTTTATCTAAATCAGAACCAAATTGTGCGAAGGCTAACAACTCATTATATTGTGCTAGTTCTAATTTTATACTAGCTGCAACTTGTTTCATCGCCTTTATTTGTGCTGCTCCACCAACTCTTGATACAGATAATCCTGCATTTATTGCTGGTCTAAATCCTGAATTAAATAAATCAGTTTCTAAAAATATTTGTCCATCAGTTATAGAAATAACATTTGTAGGTATATATGCTGATATATCTCCTGCTTGTGTTTCTATAATTGGAAGTGCTGTTATACTTCCACCACCTAATTCATCACTTAATTTAGCTGCTCTTTCTAATAATCTTGAATGTAAGTAGAAAACATCTCCTGGGTATGCTTCTCTTCCAGGTGGTCTTTTTAATAATAGAGACATTTCTCTATACGCAACTGCATGTTTTGATAAATCATCATAAATTATTAAAACATGTTTACCATCATACATAAAATGCTCACCCATAGTAACACCAGTATACGGTGCTAAATATTGAAGTGGTGCAGATTCAGATGCAGTTGATGCAACTATTATAGTTTTATCTAGTACTCCTGCTTCTTCTAATTTTTTCACTATTCCTGAAACTGTTGATTTTTTTTGACCAATAGCAACATATATACAATATACATCAGTGTCTTTTTGATTTATTATCGCATCTATTGCTATTGCAGTTTTACCAGTTTGTCTATCACCTATTATTAATTCTCTTTGACCACGACCTATTGGTACCATACCATCTATTGATTTAATACCTGTTTGTAATGGTTCACTAACAGGTGCTCTATCTATTATACCAGATGCTATTCTTTCAACATCCATATATTTATCAGCCTGTATCTCACCTTTACCATCAATAGGATTACCTAATGAATCTACAACACGACCTAGTAATGCTTCACCTACTGGTACACTAGTTACCTTACCAGTTCCTTTTACTATATCGCCTTCTTTAATTCCTACCGTTGAACCGAATATAACGGCACCTATATTATTTTCTTCAAGGTTTAATACCATACCTCTTGTACCATTAGGAAATTCTAATAACTCTCCTGCCACAGAATCTCTTAATCCATATATTCTGGCTATTCCATCTCCTACTTCAACAACAGTTCCAACATTTGATATATCTATATTTTTTTGAAAATTATCTATTTCTTGTCTTATTATATTGCTTACTTCTTCTGGTTTTATACTCAAATGTATCACCTCCTAAAATCTCTTTTTTAACTCATTTATCTGAGTTTTTAAAGAGCCATCTATTACTTCATCATCTATTTTTATAATTCCACCCGCAATTAAAGTTTCATCTATCTTTTTATGCAGCAAAATTTTCTTACCCTTTAATTTTTCTAGTTTTTTTACTAATTTTTCTTCTTGCTCTTTTGTAAGTTCTTGTGGAAATATTGCAGTAACAATTAATTGTTTATGAAGTTCATAATAAATTTTTAGATATTCATCCCTTATACCTTCAACATGTGATAACCTATCTTTTTCAATAAGGTAGTTTATAATATCTAAATTATTTACATTCATATCTTTATAAATTATGTCTATTAATTTTTTCTTGTCTTTATTTTCTATAATAGGATAATCTAAAAACTTTTTAAAATCTTCATCATCATTTACATGTTTAACTAATAAATCAAGCATTTCCAAAACTTCAAAAATTTCATTCTTTTCTTTTGCTATATCAAAAATTGCATTGGCATATATACGATTTATTTTTATATCATCCATATTATTCACCTATTTCATCTATAAAATTGTCTATGCTTTTAGTTCTTAATTTGGCATCAGAAGATATATTGTTTTTCAATAATTTTTCTGCTACATCAACTGCTAATTTACCAACTTCTTTTTGAAGTTCTATTTCAGCCTTTGATTTCATCTTAACTATTTCTTTTTCAGCATTTGACATCATTTTATCTCTTGATATATTTGCATTACTTATTATTTGATCTTTTCTTTCATCAGCTTGTCTTTCTGCTTTGATTATTATATCATTAGCCCTTCTTTTTGATTCTTTTCTAAGTTTTTCAACAACTAATTTTTGTTTTTCAAGTTTTTCTTGTTCTTCTTTTACTTTTTCTAAATCTTTAAGTGCTAATTTTTTTCTTTGCTCTATTATTCCACCAATTTTTTTACTGAAAAGTTTGTAAAAAACATAGACCATAACTAAAAAATTTATTATTTGTATAACCATAGAAAAATCTACAGATATTAGATTACCTTGTTCCATGTTTTACCTCCTTTTTTACGGCTTAACCTTTTAATAAAATTAATAATAATGAAATAATTAAAGCATATATTCCTGTTGACTCTGTTATTGCACATCCTATAAATAATGTACTCATTATATCAGCTTTTGCTTCTGGTTGTCTTGAAACCGCTTCAACTGCATAAGCAGATGCTATTCCTTGTCCTAAACCTGCTCCTATACCTCCACATATTGCTATTCCTGCACCTAATAATGCTGCTGCTTGTACTATTTCTGTCATTTCTCTATTCCTCCTTATTTTTATTCTTCTTCATCTCCTATTAATGCCTGTTCAACATAAACAGACGATAATATTGTAAATACAAATGCTTGTAACGTTCCTATAAATAAATCTAAATATAGTTGTAATATTGCCGGCCATCCTACTGCAAATGAAAAACTTCCTTTAAGTAAATTATTTGTCCAAGATGATAATACATTATTAAAACTTATACCATATAATAATCCTATTATTACTAACCCAGCAAACATATTACCAAATAAACGCATTGATATATTTATTGGCTTTGCTAATTCTCCTATTAAATTTATAGGAAACATAAATATAAATGGTTTACAAAGACTTCTTAAAACTCCTAATACACCTTCTCTTTTTATACCACAACCAACAAAAACCACTGTTACTACTAATGCTAATCCTAGTGTAGTATTTATATCTGCCGTTGCTGGTCTGAAAAATGGCACTACCGAAATATGACCATTATGCCTTTCTATCATCATAACAAATGGAAATAAAAATACACTTAAATTAGCGAATAATATAAAAGAAAATAATGCTGAAAACATTGGCATAAAAGTTCTTTTATAATTTCTATAATTAGCCAAAAATTGAGTTTCTATAAACCTGTAATATTCTTCTAATATTAACTGAATTGTACTTGGATTATGTATACTTAATTTTTTAGTTCCAAAATATAGTATTGCTGTTATTAATACCATTAATACCCATGTATTAACTACTGTTTGGTTTATATAAATATTAAAATTAGCCACATGTAATGTATAAAAAATCTTTGGTCCTTCTATAATACTTTCAGGCTTTAAAAATTGTATAGGAAATATAGTTGTGATTATACCTAAAATAAAATTAATTATTAATGTTATTCCAAATATAATTCCTATTTTTTTCAACATAAAGTCTTACACCTCACTTCCTTAGTAATTTTTGCAAAAAATGATATAAATAAATTACTATTCTAAAACTTACTAGTCCTAAGGCTGTAAATAATACTGCATATTTATCTTTCATAAAAATTGCTATTAAATATATAGACACAGCATATATAATATAAAAAATTATATATCTTAAAACTATTTCTCCCCTAGTACCAGATTTATAGGCTATTCTATAACTTACTAATAATAAAAACAAATTAGATATTATAGATATAAAATTCCCTATTGTATAGGCTATATACATATATTTATTATCTAACAAAAGACCCAAAAAAAATGCTATAATCCCCATTATAAATACAATAACAAATATTCTTTTTATATCTTTAGGGACAACTTCTAGCATAATTCACTCCTTATTAAACAACTGTATACATTTTAGCACTTTTAATATGATTTATCAAGAAATAATAAAGTTACTTTAATCTATTTAACTTATTAAAAAAATAAATTGGACAAACATCATTTGCCCAACCTTAAAATAACTCAATAAATTCATGTGTTTTATAAAATGTATATCATTTCAAATTATGAAACTTAATTTTATCTAAGATATAATTTTCTCTATGTGATATTGCATCTATATAAATATTTTTTATACCTAAATTTGACACTTG
>NZ_LOQI01000025.1 GCF_001517915.1 Oceanivirga salmonicida
TTATATACCATAAGAGGATTTATTCAACCCTTATTTTTGATTTTTGAGAAGTTACAGACTTTTTACCGCACTCTCGTTTTTATTATTTTTAATTATACTTATCAAAATGATTTACTAAGATTTCAACTCTTCTTAATTTTTCTGGATTTCCGTCAGTTATTTCATTATAACCTCTTGATCTAATTAAAATATTAATATCTTGGTTTAATCCTAATTCATATAACATTGCTTTTACAACTTTAGCACGATTTAATCCTAATTTTAAATTATATTTTTCTTTATAAGCTGTATCAGTATAACCAATTATTTCTACAACTCTGTCTGTATAATTAGAATTTATTATTTCTACTATATTTTTAAGTTTAGCAATTTGTTCAGGCTTAATTTTGAATTTATCTAAATCAAAGTCTGTAACAGTAAATTTAATAGATTTTCTAATTGCATTATCTAATTTGTTTTCTAATTCCGCATTTTTTGCCTTTAAATCATCAATTTGCTCTTGTATATTTTTTAAATCTGGAGAATTACTTATTGATTTAACTATAGTTTTATCTTCTCTACCAAAATTATAATTTATACCTGCTCCTAAATTAAAGTTACCTGTAAAGTCTACACCACCTGCTATTTTATAAACTACTCTCTTATTTCTATCTTGACCTGATATACCAACTGCTATTGCACCATTTTTATCATAATATGATACTCCAGCTCCTATACTAAATAATCTATTGTATGTTACTTGTGGTATCATTGCTGTTGCTATTGCACCTGCTACTCCACCTTTTAATTTATCGTTAGATTTATTTAATTGCGATACATTTACTGCATCAGTCGGATTTGTTCCAGCCCCAACATTGCTTATTTTTTTGCCACCTGCATCAATACCAGTAGTTTTATCTATAACCACTCCACCAATTGTAATTTTTTCAAAATCTATTTCTTTTGCTGTTGATAATGTAAATTTACCTGTTGTACCATCCACGTCTACTTTTAAATTCTTTCCTGCTTCTATTGTTACAGTTTTTCCTGCTTTTACTTCTGTTTCTCCATTTGTTCCTGTTGCCTGTGTATCTGTATTTGTTCCTGCTATTTTATGACTTGCATTGTTTAGTGCTTCAGATACTTCTCCTACTGTTGCTAATTTATTTTCATCTCCTGCTTTTGATTTTGTTGCTCCATCTGCATTTTTTTCTATTTTTCCAGTTTTGGCTTGTATCTTATTATCAACTATTTCTATAGTTTTGTCATCTGTATTTATGTCATATTTTATATCTGTTTTACCATTTGAACTAGTAACTATTGCTGTTGTTGCTTTTCCATCTATGAAGTTTACTTCTTTTCCTGCTGTTATTAAATCTTTTTTAGTACCATTTCCTAATAAATTAAAGCCTGCTCCATTTATCATTTCTGTTACATTACCCACAGTTGCTAAACTATTAGCCTTTGTTGGTGTATTTACTGTTCCTTTATCTTTATTTAATGTTAATGCTTCAGTCTTAATACCTAACTTATATTTTACACTCTTATCTACTTGTTTTTCTTCTACTACTTCTAATTGATCTTTTGTTGTGCTTTCAACTACTGTTTTTGCTGCATTAGTTAAATTTTTAAGTTGTCCATAGTTTACTGCATCTGTATCATCAGTTCCTGCTGCTACATTAGTTATTTTCTTATTTCCTGCATTTATTCCATCAGCCTTTGTAATTTCTACGTCTCCAACTTTTACTTTATCAAAATCTACTTCTTTTGCCGTTGATAATGTAAATTTACCTGTTTTAGCATCTACGTCTACTTTTAAATTCTTTCCTGCTTCTATTGTTACAGTTTTTCCTGTCTTTACTTCTGTTTCTCCATCTTTTCCTGTTGCTTGTGCATCTGTATTTGTTCCTGCTATTTTATGGCTTGCATTATTTAAAGCATTAGATACTTCTTCTACTGTTGCTAATTTCTTTTCATCTCCTGCTTTTGATTTTGTTGTTCCATCTGCATTTTTTTCTATTTTTCCAGTTTTGGCTTGTATCTTATTATCAACTATTTCTATAGTTTTGTCATCTGTATTTATATCAACTTTTATATCAGTTTTCTTTCCTGATGCTTCTGTTGTTACTGTTACCTTTGTTGCATTTCCATTTACAAAATCTACTTTATCATCTGCTTTTACTAAGTCTTTTTGTTCTCCATTTCCTAGTAAGTTCCACCCTGAATTAGCTACTTTATCATTAAGTTGTGATACATTTACTGCATCAGTATCATTAGTTCCTGCTACTACATTAGTTATTTTCTTGTTTCCTGCATTTATTCCATCAGTTTTTGTAATTTCTACGTCTCCAACTTTTACTTTATCAAAATCTACTTCTTTCGCTGTTGATAATGTAAATTTACCTGTTTTAGCATCTACATCTACTTTTAAATTCTTTCCTGCTTCTATTGTTACAGTTTTTCCTGATTTTACTGTTGCTTCTCCATCTTTTCCTGTTGCTTGTATATCTGAATTTGCACCTTTTATCTTATGGCTTGCTTTATTTATTGCTTTTGCAACTTCACCCACAGTTGTTAATTTTGCTTCATCTCCTGCTTTTGATTTTGCTGTTCCATCTGGATTTTCTTCTATTTCACCAGTTTTTGCTTGTATTTTTTTATCAACTATTTCTATAGTCTTATTATCTGTATTTATATCAAAAGTTATTGTATTTTTTTTATTTGCTCCATCTGTTACTACTTTGGCTGTTGTTGCATTTCCATCTAAGAAATCAACAGAATCTCCCGCTTTTACTAAATCTTTTTGTGCTTCGTTTCCTAGTAAGTTCCAACCAGAATTATTTATTGTATTAGTTAAATTATGAAGTTGTGAACCATTTACTGCATCTGTACTTGTCGCCGATATTAAACCTGGTGCAAGTCCTGTTATTTTATTTGTTGTCTTGTCTATTATAACATTACCCACTGTAACTTTATCAAATCCTACTTCTTTTGCTGTTGATAATTTAAATATTCCTGTTGTTCCATCTACGTCTACTTTTAAATTCTTTCCTGCTTCTATTGTTACAGTTTTTCCTGATTTTACTGTTGCTACTCCATCTTTTCCTGTTGCCTGTGCTTCCGTATTTGTTCCTTTTATCTTATGACTTGCATTGTTTAATGCTTCAGATACTTCTCCTACTGTTGCTAATTTCTTTTCATCCCCTGCTTTTGATTTTGTTGTTCCATCTGCATTTTTTTCTATTTTTCCAGTTTTTGCTTGTATTTTTTTATCAACTATTTCTATCGTTGCATCATCTACATTTATGTCATATTTTATATCTGTTTTTCCATTTGAACTAGTAACTACTGCCGTTGTTGCTTTTCCATTCAAGAAATCAATAGAATTTCCTGCAGTTATTAAATCTTTTTTAGTCCCATTTCCTAGTAAATTAAAGCCTGCTCCATTTATCATTTCTGTTACATTACCTACTGTTGCTAAACTACTAGCTTTTGTTGGTGTATTTACTGTTCCTTTATCTTTATCTAATGTTAATGCTTCAGTTTTAATACCTAATTTGTATTTTACACTCTTATCTGCTTGTAGTTCTTCCACTACTTCTAATTGATCTTTTGTTGTACTTTCAACTACTGTTTTGGCTGCACTAGTTAAGTTTTTAAGCTGTGATACATTTACTGCATCTGTGTCAGCAGTTCCTGCCAATACATTAGTTATTTTCTTACTTCCTGCATTTATTCCATCTGTTTTATCTATTATTACTGGTCCAACTGTAACTTTTTCAAATTCTACTTCTTTAGCAGTTGATATTTTAAATCCACCTGTTGCCTTATCTACATCTAATTTTAAATTCTTTCCTGCCTCTAATGTTAATGTATCTCCTGCTTTTACTGTTGCTACTCCATCTGTTCCTACTGCTTGTGCATCAGTATTTTTCCCTGATACTTTATGGCTTGCTGAATTTATTGCTTTTGCAACTTCACTCACTGTTGTTAATTTATTTTCATCTCCTGATTTTGCTTCAACTGTCCCTGGTTTAGCCGTTGATTCAGATATTTTTCCTGTTTTTGCTTGTATTTTATTATTTGCTACTTCTATTGTTGCATCATCTACATTTATGTCATATTTTATATCTGTTTTTCCATTTGAACTAGTAACTACTGCCGTTGTTGCTTTTCCATTCAAGAAATCAATAGAATTTCCTGCAGTTATTAAATCTTTTTTAGTACCATTTCCTAATAAATTAAAACCTGCTCCATTTATCATTTCTGTTACATTACCTACTGTTGCTAAACTACTAGCTTTTGTTGGTGTATTTACTGTACCTTTATCATTATCTAATGTTAATGCTTCAGTTTTAATACCTAATTTGTATTTTACACTCTTATCTGCTTGTAGTTCTTCCACTACTTCTAATTGATCTTTTGTTGTACTTTCAACTACTGTTTTGGCTGCACTAGTTAAGTTTTTAAGCTGCGATACATTTACTGCATCTGTGTCAGCAGTTCCTGCCAATACATTAGTTATTTTCTTACTTCCTGCATTTATTCCATCTGTTTTATCTATTATTACTGGTCCAACTGTAACTTTTTCAAATTCTACTTCTTTAGCAGTTGATATTTTAAATCCACCTGTTGCCTTA
The DNA here is from genome assembly GCF_001517915.1 of Oceanivirga salmonicida. Classification (NCBI taxonomy): domain Bacteria; kingdom Fusobacteriati; phylum Fusobacteriota; class Fusobacteriia; order Fusobacteriales; family Leptotrichiaceae; genus Oceanivirga; species Oceanivirga salmonicida. Next base: position 4,620 of record NZ_LOQI01000025.1, read on the forward strand.
TCTACATCTAATTTTAAATTCTTTCCTGCCTCTAATGTTAATGTATCTCCTGCTTTTACTGTTGCTACTCCATCTGTTCCTGTTGCTTGCGCTTCTGTATTTGTTCCTTTTATCTTATGACTTGCATTGTTTAATGCTTCAGATACTTCTCCTACCGTTGTTAATTTATTTTCATCTCCTGATTTTGCTTCAACTGTCCCTGGTTTAGCCGTTGATTCAGATATTTTTCCTGTTTTTGCTTGTATTTTATTATTTGCTACTTCTATTGTTGCATCATCTACATTTATGTCATATTTTATATCTGTTTTTCCATTTGAACTAGTAACTACTGCCGTTGTTGCTTTTCCATTTATAAAGTTTACTTCTTTTCCTGCTGTTATTAAATCTTTTTTAGTCCCATTTCCTAGTAAGTTCCATCCTGAATTAGCTACTTTATCATTAAGTTGTGATACATTTACTGCATCTGTATCATTAGTTCCTGCTGTTACATTAGTTATTTTTTTACTTCCTGCATTTATTCCATTTGTTTTATCTATTATTACTGGTCCAACTGTTACCTTATCAAATTCTACTTCTTTAGCAGTTGACAATTTAAATTTACCTGTTGAATCTACTTCTAAATCTAAATTCTTTCCTGCTTCTATTGATAATGTATCTCCTGCTTTTATTGTTGCTTCTCCATCATTTTTTGTTACTTGAGCATTAGTATTTTTACCTTCAACTTTATGACTTGCTGAATTTATTGCTTTTGCAACTTCATCTACTGTTGCTAATTTCTTTTCATCTCCTGCTTTTACTTCAACTGTTCCTGGTTTAGCTGTTGATTTAGATATTTCTCCTGTTTTAACCCCAACTTCATATTTAGTGCTTTTATCTGCTTGAGTTTTTGTTGTTACTGTCAATTGATCTGGCGTTATGCTTTCTACTGTTGATTTAGCTTCTTTTAATTGTTTAACATTTACCGCATCTTTATCATCAGTTCCTGCTAATACATTAGTTATTTTTTTACTTCCTGCATTTATTCCATCTGTTTTATCTATTATTACTGGTCCAACTGTTACCTTATCAAATTCTACTTCTTTAGCAGTTGACAATTTAAATTTACCTGTTGAATCTACTTCTAAATCTAAATTCTTTCCTGCTTCTATTGATAATGTATCTCCTGCTTTTATTGTTGCTTCTCCATCATTTTTTGTTACTTGAGCATTAGTATTTTTACCTTCAACTTTATGACTTGCTGAATTTATTGCTTTTGCAACTTCATCTACTGTTGCTAATTTCTTTTCATCACCTGTTTTTGATTTAACTTTACCTTCATCTGTACCAGTTCCTGCTTCTATTTTACCAGTTACTGCTTTTATTTTATTTGCAGAATTTACTGTTATAGTTGTATCATCTGTATTTACATCAAATGTTATTTTACTCTTTTTCTTTGCTCCATCTGTTGTTACTTTTGCTATTGTTGCTTTTCCATTTATGAAATCTACCTTATCATTTGTTTTTACCAAATCTTTTTTAGTTCCATTTCCTAATAAATTCCATCCAGATTCTTTTATTTTTGTTTGTAATTTATTAGCCACTGAGAATAATTGTGAACCATTTACTGCATCTGTACTTGTTGCACTGATTATTGCTGGTGAAACATTTTTTATTTGTCTTTCAAAACCAACTGAACCAACTGAAACTTGATCCCCTGGATTAATAGCATTTCCACCCGCATCTCTTCCTGCATAATTATCGTATACCATATTTTTACCGGTTGGTGTCCCATCTGAGTTTAATATAGGGATAATTGTTTTTGAAGAATATTCTGCATTAGTATTAGTGTCAGAGCCTGCACCTAGTGCTACTGAATTTGATTTATTTGCATTAGCTCCTATACCAAATGCTGTTGAACCAAATGCCATTGCTCTTGAGCCTGTACCAACTGCTGTTGATAAAGCACCTAATGCAAAAGATTGTGTACCTACAACAACAGAACCAGGTCCCTTTGCAGTAGTATTGATATAACGACCTGTTCCATTCGCAGAATTAGGTCTAGTATTATCAACTAACCATTTTCCTGTTTCTTTATAATATCGTTTAGCAACATTACTATTATTAAACTGTTTGTTAGTCATTGTATAATCATTCCACTTAGGTGGTCTTCCTTTATGCGCTACAAAATCTAAATCATCTCCACCAATAGAAATTGAAGAATCACCTAAAGCACTTGTATCTCCACCAATTGCTATAGATTGATTCCCATCCGCTATAGTATTTTTTACCCCTATAGCAATATTTTGTTGTTTAGTGGCTTTTGTTCCTCTTCCACCTATAGCTATTGATAAATCTCCAGTTGCTTCTCCTGCTATTCCCACAGCATCATTAGCTGCAGTTCCCCCTCCAACAGCATAGTCAGCCATAGAAAAACTACCGCTTATTAAAAATGCAATAATTGTAGCCTGAGTTACTTTAAGTTTTCCCTTTAACCATCTTTTTAAATTTTTATTAAAATCATTCTTCATAATATTATCTCCTTTTAAACAAATTATTGTATAAATTTTAAATAAAAATCTAAACTTTGATTAATAGTATTTAACGGATTTTAAAGTCTTAATATTTATGTCTAACTAAATAATTTTAAAATTTCTCTTTTATTTTTTTATACAAGTCTTAATTATATGTATATATTATACCATACCCCTCCCCCTACTTGTCAAATTTCATTAATTTTAATTAACAAAAATAGACTTTTTTTATTTATTTTTTTTTATTAATAAATATAAAAACAATGTATTAAAAAGTCTTTAATAGACTTTTATATTCCCCCTTCAAAATTTTACTTAATTTATGTTAGTTTAATATTACTTCTTTAATATTGAACAATTTAATTTTAAATTTGTTCCACCATATGTAAAAATAACTATTAAAAATAACTAATTTTTAAACTAATTATTATAATTCCAATTTTTTTTAAATAAAAAAAGATGAATAATTAGTACATTTAAGTTTCTAATTTTTCCATCTTTTATATAATTAGGTTATTTTGTAACAATTTTATAATTATTTACTTTCTATAATTTTCTAAATTTGAAGTATATTTTTTACCCTTTAATTTATTTATAGCTTTAACTTCTATTTGTCTTATTCTTTCTCTTGTTACATCAAATATTTTACCAACTTCTTCTAATGTTTTGGGTGCTCCATCATCTAATCCAAATCTATGTCTTAAAACCATTTCCTCTCTTTCATTAAGAGCTTCTTTTAAAATAGATTCAAGTTTTTCTCTTAATAATACCCTAGTAGTTGCATCATAAGGATTTAAAAATTTATCATCTTCAACAAAATCCCCTAATTGACTATCTTCTTCACTACCAACTGGCGTTTCAAGTGAAATTGGATCTTGATTCATCTCTAAAATACTTTTAACCTTATCTATTGGTATATCAAGTTTTTTAGATAATTCATCAGGACTTGGCTCTTTCCCTGTTTTTTGAAGTATCATTCTACTTTCTTTTTTTATTTTATTTATTGTCTCTATCATATGTACTGGTATTCTTATTGTTCTACCTTGATCGGCTATTGCTCTCGTTATTGCCTGTCTTATCCACCATGTTGCATAAGTTGAAAATTTAAACCCTTTTTCATGTTCAAATTTTTCTACCGCTTTAATAAGACCCATATTACCTTCTTGTATAAGATCTAATAATTTTAAACCCCTATTAGTATGTTTTTTGGCAATACTAACAACTAACCTTAAATTTGATTCTATTAGCTTTTTCTTGGCATCTTCATCATCTTCTAGTACTTTTTGTGCTAATTCTATTTCTTGTGCATGATTTAATAATGGAATGTTTCCTATCTCACGAAGATACATCTTAATCGGTTCATCAACATTTAATTGATCTGCAATTTTCATTATATCATCATTAAGCATTTTTTGAACTTCTTCATCATCTATTTTATCATAAGGTATAGTAGTTAAATTTAATTTTTCATTTATAATCTTTATTCCTTGTGATTCCATTTTAAGGATAAATTGTTCTAATTTTTCCTTACCTATTCTTTTTAAAAATAGATCCTCTAATTGCCTCCTGCTGATTTCACCTTTTGATTTAGCTTCTTTTAAGATATTTGACAAATCACTCTTTAAATCATTTATTTGATAAGACATGCAAATTCCTTCCTTCGTATTCTAAATATTCTGAAAATAATTTCTCTGTTTCTTCCCTATTTATAATATTTATTTTCTTTAATTTATTAATATATTCTATGTACTTAACGTACATATCGCTTGGCATTTTTGAAAGATTTCCTCCAGTATATATCATAATATAGTTTAGCGAATCTTTGATATATGCTTCTACCCATTTTGAATATATTTTATTTCTGTAATCCTCTTTTGTATATTTGTCTTCATATTTTGTTATTATGTGTCCCAAAGTTTCATAATCTTCTTTATCTAAATTATTTTCATTAAAATCTGATTTTACGAGTTTTTCTAAAATATCACTATATTCTCCAGCAAAAATAAAGTTAGTATATTTCTTTCTTTCTTCTTGTCTCCTATAAAGAAGATAAATTGTAAGTTCTTCTAATTGTTTAGATTTACTTAATTTTTGTTCTTCATTTTCAGAATTTATTTTTTTCTTAGTACTTATTTTTTCTGCATTAATATTTTTAAAAATTATTTCTTTTTCTAATACATCATAATTAATTTCTAATCTAGCTGACAGTTTTTTTAAATTGTTTTCAAAATGTATAGCACTTGAAAAACTTGAAAAATAGTCTTTTAAATCATTAATTACTGATATTTTTGATGCTATCTTAGTCATATCATATGATTTAGAATAATGAATGTATAAAAAGTCAAACGCATCTATTGATTTATTAAGTAGTTCTATAAATTTGTCTTTTCCATATTTAAATATAAATTCATCTGGATCTTTTGCAAGATTTTCCAAATTCATTATTTTGATATTAAACCCATATTTATTAAGTATATTTATACTTCTTATCTTGGCTTCTTTACCTGCATTGTCATCATCATAAGCGATTACTATGTTTTTAGTCATTTTACTTATTAAAAATGCTTGCTTTTCTGTAAGTGCTGTTCCAAGACTTGCTATGGTATTTTTTATATTATTTTGATGTAATCTAAGTACATCAAAAAATCCTTCCACCAATATACACGAGTTATATTCCCTTATTTTAACTCCACCATCAAATAAACCAAATACTTCATTACCTTTTACAAAAATTTTAGTTTCCTTAGAATTTAAATATTTTGCTGATTTTTCATCATTACTTATATCTCTTGCACCAAAACCAACTATTTTCCTATTTATATTATAAATAGGAAAGGTAATTCTATTTACAAAAGTATCGTAATATTGTTTGTTAAACTTAATTAAACCTAATTCTTCTAATATTTCATTATCAAATTTATTGTATAAATCATTATATGTATCTGTCGCATAACCTAGTCCAAAATTTTCTATATCTTCATTAGTATATGCTCTACTTTCTAGATACTTTAGTGCTTTTGTAGAATTTTTAAGATTTTTTTGAAAATGTTCATTAACTTTTGATAATTCTAAATAACTTTTCTCATTTTCATCAATCTTATATACTACATTGTCTAATTTAACATTATATCTTTTAGACAGTTCTATTAAGGCCTCTTTATAGCTAATTTTTTCCATTAAACTATAGAATTTTATTACATCTCCACCTATGCCTGTACTAAAATCTTTAAATATATTTTTATTTGGTGCAACACTAAATGAAGGGGTATTCTCCTCTTTAAAAGGTGAATAACCAATATAACCTGAACCAGATTTTCTTAAATCTACATACTCTGATATAAAGGTAACTATATCTATTTTCTCTAATAGTTTATCTTTTGAGTTTTTTTGATTATCTTTCATTTGTCCCTCTTATAATAGTATATTGCGTTATTAGAATTTGTCAAATTAATTTTCTTTAATTTCTATTTTATTTTCCAAAATCTCTTTAAAAACATCATCCATTACTTCATGTTTTTTATCTCCTGCGGTCATTTTTTCTCTAACAAGTTTTCCACAAACTATAGCTAATTCATATTTATTAGGTATCACATTTAGTAATTCATCAACTGTTATTTTATTTTTTTTCATTATACTCACCTTTTATTATTTTTTCTAACATGTTTATAGATTCTTCCAAATCGTCGTTAATTATAGTATAATCATAGTATTTTTCATACTCTAACTCTTTTTTCGCATTAATTAATCTTTTCTCTATCACTTCATTACTATCTGTTTTTCTGTCTCTTAATCTTTTTTCTAAAATCTCATCATCTGCAACCTTACAAAATATTAGCACTATGTCAGAATATTTTTGTTTAGCGATTACTGCTCCTTGTACATCTATTTCTAAAATTATATTATTACCTTTACTTAATTCTTTTTCTACCACTGAAATTAAAGTCCCGTAATAATTCCCATGAACATTAGCATATTCAAAAAATTCATTTCTTTCTATTTTCTTCTCAAATTCTTCTTTTGTAACAAAATAATAATCAACTCCATCAATTTCTCCAACTCTAGGTTTTCTACTAGTCGCCGATATTGATAAAGGTATATTTAACTTATCTCTTACTATTTTTGTTATAGTTGATTTCCCTGAACCAGAAGGTCCTGAAACTATAAATAATTTTCCTTGCATTGTTCTCCTTAATTTTAAAATGAGAACAGCCAATTTAAAATTGACTGTCTCCTTTCTATTATTTTTCTACATGTTCAACAGTTAATTCCTTATAATCTCTAAATCCTGTACCACCAGGTATTTTTTTACCTATAATAACATTTTCTTTAAGACCTTCTAATCTATCTACTTTTCCTTCAATAGCAGCATTAGCTAGAACCTTAGTTGTTTCTTGGAATGATGATGCAGATATAAAGCTTTCTGTATTAACGGCTGCTTTTGTTATACCTTGAATTATAGGTTCATAAGTAGCTTCTTTTTTACCTTTAGCTCTTAACATTTCATTTTCTTTTTCTATAATTCTCTTATCTACCAATTCATCCTCTAGGAATAAAGTAGCACCTGAATCAACAATTTTTACTTTTTGGAACATTTGCTTAACTATTATTTCTATATGTTTATCATTAACAGTAACTCCTTGTCCTCTATATACACCTTGCACTGATTCTAATATAAATTGTTGGGCTTCTACTTCCCCTTTAATTCTTAAAATATCATGTGGTGATATAGGTCCATCTGTAATTTTAGCACCTTTTTCTATAAGGGTTTCATTAGTTACTACTAAACGTTCTCCACCTTGTATAATATATTGCTTAATTTCAGCTCCTGTTTCAGCGTCTACAATAGAAATTGTTTTAGCTCCTCTTTTATTTTTTATATCATCTTTAAATATTACTCTACCTGTAACATCTGATAATACTGATTTACCTTTTGGATTTCTTGCTTCAAATAATTCTTGTATTCTAGGAAGTCCACCTGTAATATCTTTATTACCTTCTCCTGTTTTAATTATTTTAGCAATAGTTTGTCCTGCTTTAACTTTTTCTCCAGAACTAAACATTAAATATGCTCCATATGGTATACTATATTCAGCAATTTTTTTATTATTTTTACCATAAATAATTGCTCTTGGATTAATTTCTGTATTTTCAGAAGGTTTAACTGCTAGTTTTTCAACAACATTATATTTAATATCTATATTTTCTTTAATATATATATCTCTATATTCAATCTTACCTGATTCTTTTGTAATTATCGGTGTTTGGTGAGGATCGAATTCTGCTATTACACTACCTTTAGTTACCTTTGCTCCATTTTCATATTTAAGTTTAGATCCACTAGGTATTTCATATCTATATTTTCCAATTATTGCTCTCGCATTTTGAGAAACAACAACTTCTTCTCCGTGTACATCTTCTGCCATTTCTAAATCAACATATTTAATTTTACCAGTTATTTCTGCTTTAAAATCACTTTGTACACTAGATGCAGTAGCTACTCCACCTGTATGGAAAGTACGCATTGTAAGTTGTGTTCCTGGTTCTCCTATTGATTGCGCTGCTATAACTCCAACAGCTTCTCCTTTAAGAATTTCTTTATGATTAGATAAATCTATACCATAACATTTCTTACATACCCCTTTTTCAAGTTTACATGTAAGTGGACTTCTTAATATAACTTCTGATATTTCTAAAGCTTCAATTTCAGCTAATAACTCATCATCAATTAATGTATTAGCTTTTGCTATTACTTTATCTTCATGAATTAAATCAACAGCTAAATTTCTACCATATATTCTTTCAGATAATTTTTCAATAATCTCTCCTGATTCTACTAAATTAGAAACTTTAATTCCATTTGGTAGGCATCCACAGTCATCTCTATTAACTATAACTTCATGAGAAATATCAACTAATCTTCTTGTTAAATATCCTGAATCGGCAGTTCTTAAAGCCGTATCAGCAGATCCTTTTCTAGCACCATGTGAAGACATAAAGAAGTCTAAGACACTTAAGCCTTCTCTAAAGTTGGCTTTAATTGGTTTTTCCATAATTCTACCTTGTGTATCTGCCATAAGTCCACGCATTCCACCTAATTGACGCATTTGTGCTGTAGATCCTCTGGCTCCTGAAGTTGCCATCATGTATACTGAGTTAAATTCATCTAGGTTGTCCATCATATCTTCTGTAACTTTTTCAGTAACTTCTGACCAAATTTCAACCGTTCTTCTGTATCTTTCCTCGTTTATTATCTTACCTTGTCTATATTCTTCATCAACAGCTAAAACTTTTTTATCTGCTTCTTCTAATAAAGTTTTTTTACTTGCAGGTATTTCTAAATCTTCAACACTTACTGTAATTCCTGCTAAGGTACTATAATGATAACCAAATTCTTTTATCTTATCTAATAACTCAGAAGTAATTTGCGAACCATATTTTTTATATAATTCTATAATCAAATTAGATATTTCTTTTTTACCATAAGTTTTGTTATAATTTCTGACTTCTTTTGGTAACATAGTTGCAAACATAAGTCTTCCTGCTGTTGTTTCTACTAATTCTCCATCTATTTTAACCTTAACTATGGCATGTGTTTCTATCTTTTTATTTTGATAAGCTGTTACTAATTGATTTTTATTAGAGAATACTAAACCTTCTCCTTTTTCACCTTTTCTTGATTTAGTCATGTAATAACATCCCATAACCATATCTTGCGAAGGAACTGCTATAGGTTTACCACTTGAAGGTGATAAAATATTATTAGTTGACATCATTAATATTTTCGCTTCCATTTGTGCTTCTGGTGATAATACCAAATGAACAGCCATTTGGTCTCCATCAAAATCGGCATTAAATGCAGAACATACTAATGGGTGTAATCTTATAGCCTTACCTTCTATTAAAGTAGGTTCAAATGCTTGTATAGATAATCTATGTAATGTTGGGGCTCTGTTTAATAAAACAGGGTGATTTTTAATTATTTCTTCAATTAAATCCCATATACACTCATCTTCTTCTTCAACCATTCTTTTTGCAATTTTAATATTTATTGCTAATTCTCTTTTAACTAATTCTCTCATTAAGAAAGGTTTATATAGTTCCAATGCCATTTTCTTAGGCAATCCACATTGGTTCATTTTTAAATCTGGTCCTACGACTATAACAGATCTTCCTGAATAATCCACACGCTTACCTAATAAATTTTGTCTAAATCTTCCTTGTTTCCCTTTTAGTATAGAAGATAAAGATTTTAATTCTCTATTATTTTGAGAAAGTATTGCTTTTCCTCTTCTACCATTGTCTATTAAACAATCAACTGCTTCTTGTAACATTCTTTTTTCATTTTTAATCATTGTTTCAGGAGCATTTATTTCCATTAACTTTTTAAGTCTTGCATTTCTATTTATAACTCTTCTATATAAATCATTTAAATCAGAGGTTGCAAAACGACCACCATCTAATTGAACCATAGGTCTTAAATCTGCTGGCATTACTGGTAGTATAGTTAATATCATCCATTCAGGTCTATTACCTGATTGAATTAAATCTCTTAAAATGTTTAATCTTTTTATTATTTTTTTTCTTTTTTGTACTGAATTAGTTGCTTCAAGTTCTACTTCTAAATCTTTTTCCATTTTTTCTAAATCAAGACTTTCAAGTAATTCTAATATACCTTCTGCCCCCATTTTAGCAATAACTTTAATTTTTCTTTGTTTAATGTTTTCGTATTCTCTACTTTGGATTATACTTCCTCTTGAATACTCATCATTTCCTTCTATTATTATATATTTAGAATGATATAACACTGCTTCTAAATCTTTTGTAGATACTCCTAGTAAAATACTCATTTTATTAGGTGTACCCTTAGAGTACCATATATGTGCTATGGGTGCAGCTAATTCTATATGTCCCATTCTTTCTCTTCTAACTTTAGAAGTAGTAACATCAACGCCGCATCTTTCACATTTAATACCTTTATGTTTTAACCTTTTATATTTTCCACAAGCACATTCATAATCTTTAGCTGGGCCAAATATTTTTTCACAAAAAAGTCCGTTTGCTTCTGGCTTTAATGTTCTATAATTTATTGTTTCAGCTTTTGTAACTTCTCCATAAGACCAACTTAATATCTTTTCTGGTGAAGCTAACTTTATTTGAATACTATCAAAATCTCTTATACTCATTAAATAAGACTCCTTACATATCTACATTATTATCTAATTCTATTCTTTCTCCATCATTATCATAAAGGTTAATATCTAACCCCAATGATTGAAATTCCTTCATTAAAACTTTAAATGATTCTGGTGCTTCTGCCTCAGGCATTGATTGCCCTTTTACAATAGCTTCATAAGTTTTAGTTCTTCCGTTAATATCATCAGATTTAACTGTTAACATCTCTTGTAAAATATTAGATGCCCCATAGGCTTCTAATGCCCATACTTCCATTTCACCTAATCTTTGTCCACCGAATTGTGCCTTACCACCTAATGGTTGTTGTGTTACTAATGAATAAGGTCCTATTGCTCTTGCATGCATCTTATCTTCAACTAAATGGTGTAATTTTAACATATACATTCTACCAACTGTTACTGGATTATCAAATGCTTGTCCTGTTCTACCATCAATTAACTTAACCTTACCTGTTCTTGAAAATCCTGCTTCTTCTAATTTATCTTGTACATCTTTTTCACTAGCTCCATCAAATACAGGTGTTGCTATATATTCACCTAATGTTCCTAAGGCTAATCCTAAATGCACTTCCAATACTTGTCCTATATTCATACGCGATGGTACTCCTAATGGATTTAAACAAATATCAACAGGTGTTCCATCCTCTAAGTGTGGCATATCTTCAACAGGTAATATTCTTGATACTATACCTTTATTACCATGTCTACCAGACATTTTATCTCCAACAGTTATTTTTCTTTTTTCTGCTATATATATTCTTATTAATTTATTTACGCCTGCTTTTAAGTCATCTCCATTTTCTTTTGATAACTCTAATACTTCAACTACTGTTCCTTTAACCCCATGTGGTAATCTTAAAGAAGTATCTCTAACATCTTTTGCCTTATCACCGAATATTGCTCTTAATAGTTTTTCTTCTGCTGGTGGTTCAGTTTCTCCTTTTGGAGTCACCTTACCTACTAATATATCATCAGGTTTAACATATGCTCCAACCCTTATTACTCCTCTTTCATCTAAGTTTTTAAGAGCTTCTTCTGATATATTAGGTATTTCACGAGTTATTTCTTCATCTCCTAATTTAGTAGTTCTTGATTCTACATCAAATTCTTCTATATGAAGTGAAGTAAATACATCATCTTTTCTTAATCTTTCTGATATTAATATAGCATCCTCGTAGTTGTATCCTTCCCAAGGCATAAATGCTATTAATATATTTCTACCTAATGCTAAATCTCCACCAGAAGTTGATGGTCCATCTGCTAAAATTTGTCCTTTTTTAACTTTTTGTCCTAAATCAACTATAGGTTTTTGATGTAAACACATAGATTGATTAGATTTTTCAAAATTTAATAATCTATATAAGTATTCATTTCCATTTTTATCTGTTACTACTATTTTTTTAGCATCAACAGCACTAACATATCCTGCTACTTCAGAAGTTATAACTGCTCCTGAATCTATTGCAACTTTTCTTTCTAAACCTGTTCCAACCAAAGGAGCTTCTGTTTTAAGTAATGGTACTGCTTGTCTTTGCATGTTTGAACCCATTAACGCACGGTTAGCATCATCATGTTCTAAAAATGGTATTAATCCTGCTGAAACTGATACTAATTGCTTAGGTGATACATCCATTAAATCAACTTTATTTTTATCTATTGTTACTATCTCATCATCATATCTACACACAGGATCAGATAATAATTCACCCTTTTCATTTGTAGGTGTATCTGCTTGGGCTATAAATAGTCCTTCTTCCTCATCTGCTCCTAAATAATGTATATCATTAAAGTCTGCTACTCCATCTTTTACTTTTACATAAGGTGTTTCTATAAATCCATACTTATTAACCTTACCATAAGTTGAAAGTGAAGATATTAATCCTATATTAGGTCCTTCTGGTGTTTCTATAGGACATATTCTACCATAGTGTGAGTTATGAACGTCACGCACTTCAAATCCTGCTCTATCTCTTGAAAGTCCGCCCGGTCCTAATGCTGATATTCTTCTTTTATGAGTTAATTCACTCAAAGGATTAGACTGATCCATGAATTGTGATAATTGACCACTACCAAAGAATTCTAATATTAAAGCATTTAAAGGTTTAATATTTAATAAACTTTGAGATGTTAATGTATTAATATCTTGTGTAGTCATTTTTTCTCTTACCATTTTAGCCATTTTTATTATTCCACCTTTAATTTGTATGGCTAATAATTCTCCAACTCCACGAACACGTCTATTAGATAAATTGTCTATATCATCAGTAGTTCCTTCACCTCTCATAAGTTTTCTTATGTAGTTAATAGTTGCAACTATATCTTCTTTTGTTATTACTATTTCTGTATCAGGTAAATTTAATTTTAATCTTTTATTTATCTTATATCTTCCAACATTAGCTAAATCATATCTTTGCGGATTAAAGAACATAGGTTTTATCAGTGTTCTAGCACTTTCTAATGTTACTAAATCTCCTGGTCTTAATTTTTTGTATATTTCAATTATAGCTTCATCTGAATTATTTGTTATATCTGTCATTATTGAATTTGCCAATGGTTGATCTTCTGGTTTTACTTCCCAATAATTAAGTTTTTCTAATCCTATTTTAACCATATTTTCAATAGTTAATTCATCTATTCTTTTACCACTCTCTATTAAATATTCCCCAGTTGCTTCATTTAAAATATCATCTTTTGCAAAAGAACCTTCTAATCTAGATTTTAAGATACCTATTATTTCCTCTTTTGGATATTCTTTTTTTATCTCTTTTAAATTTATAGTTTTAGTTTCTAAAAAACTATCTATAATTTCTAAATTAGTCTTGAAAAAATCCACAGCTTTTAAAAATACTGTTGCTGGAACTTTTTTTCTTCTATCAATTTTTACGTTTAAACAATCTTTCTTATCTACTTCAAACTCTAACCAAGTCCCTTTATATGGTATTATTTTACCTATAAAGATATCTTTACCTGTTTGCATATCTAATTCTTTATTAAAAGTAATCCCTGGTGCTCTATGTAATTGAGAAACTACAACTCTTTCTGCCCCATTAATTATAAATGTTGCTTTATCTGTCATTAAAGGAATTTCACCAAAATGAACCAATGATTCTTGTATTTCACCAGTTTTATTATTTATTAATCTAAGCATTACCTTTAATTGCCCCGAATAAGTTTTCCCTCTTTTTTTACATTCAAGCTCATCATTTAAAGGTGCTTCACTATCATGTAATTCATAATATTGATACTCTAATTTTAAAGTACCATTACCAGATTCAATAGGAAATATTTCTCTAAATATTGCCTCAAATCCTTTATCTTCTCTTTGAAAAGGATCAACTTTCGATTGTAAAAATTCCTCATAAGAATTTAATTGGAATTCTAAAAAATTAGGCATTTGCCCTCTATCTTTTATCTTACCAAAACTGTATCTGTTTATCAGTTTAGTCATTTATTATCCTCCTATAAATGATTTTATAAAAATTATTTAAAACTAAAAATTTTTGAATTTTCGAATTTTTTTGAAATGCACAAAAGACACTCCACAATCGTAGAGTGTCTAGAATATTAAAATTTACTTAACTTCTACTGTTGCTCCAACAGCTTCTAATTTACCTTTAATTTCTTCAGCTTCTTCTTTAGAAACTCCTTCTTTAACTTTTGCACCGTTAGTTTCAACTAATTCTTTTGCTTCTTTTAATCCTAATCCTGTAATTGCTCTTACTTCTTTAATTACACCTATTTTGCTTGATCCAGCAGACATTAATATAACGTCAAATTCTGATTTTTCTTCAACTGCTGCTCCACCTGCTGCTCCTCCTGCTACTGCTACTGGTTGTGCTGAAACTCCAAATGTTTCTTCTATTGCTTCTACTACTTCTTTTAATTCTAAAACTGTCATTGCTTTTAAATCTTCTATAAATTGTTCTTTATTGAAAGCCATTCTATTTTCCTCCTATTTTTTATTTAAATATTTCCTAAGCTATTATGCTTCTTTTTGTTCTGCAACATTTGTCATTGCAACTGCTAACATACGAACTGGACTTAATAATCCATATGCAATCATACCTAACATTTCGTCTCTTGATGGTAGTTTTGCTAAAGCTTCTATTAATTCTTTATCAGCGATTTTTCCATCATAGAATCCACCTTTAATTTGAATTTTTTTATTTTCTTTTGCGAATTCATAAATTGTTTTTGAAGGCCCTACTGCATCTTCATAACCTACTGCAAAAGAAGTTGTTCCTTCCAATAAGTCACCAAAGTTTGGTTCAATCCCTAATTTTTTGAATGCTAATATTACTAATCTATTTTTAGCTACGAAATATTCTACATTATTTTCTCTAGCTGACTTTCTTAGCTTAGTATCTTGATTAACTGTTATTCCTTTGTAGTCTACAAATATAACAGCTTTAGCTCCTTCTAATTTAGACGCTAATCTTTCTACTTCATCTACCTTGTATTGTGCTGGCATATACATTTCACCTCCTAAATATTAAACAAAAAAACCTCTAGCCAGAGGTAAATATATATACATATAATTACTACCTCGGTAGGATTTACCTTTATACCTACTGTCTTTGGCTTGTTTTTCTTTTTACAGTGTATTTTACACTTTTAAATAGAATATGTCAAGTTTTTTTTATAATTTTCCTACTAATTTGTGAAAGCTCACCAAAAGTGAGCCCTTAATAGCTCATTTAATTTTTCGTAAAAGTTCATTAATTTGACCCATTTTTTGTGATATAAATATATTACAAATTAAATTAAAGGAGATGATCGTTTATGTCTAAAAAACTTAAACAATTTAGTGAATTGTATTCACGAAACATATCTTTAAAAGATATTGCTAACATTTTAGAAATTA
>NZ_LOQI01000026.1 GCF_001517915.1 Oceanivirga salmonicida
ATTTTCTAAATTTTCTATAAGTTTTTTATCTTCATCATTAAAACCTATAATAGATTCTATTCTTATATCATAAACATTATTTTTTATAAGGACTTCATTTATATTATTTTTCACATCAAAAACAGTAGTATTTAATCCAACAAAAACTAAACTACTTAAAAGTATTATAATTAATATTGAAAAAAATCTACTCTTTGATTTCAAAATTTCTTTTAGACTATCTTTATCGCTAACTTTCATAGTTACCACTCTATTTTCTCTATATCAATTTTCTCATTATTTATGGTTATTTTTTTTATGCTTGCATCACTTATTTCTATAATTTTATCAGCCATTTTTGCAATTTCTTGGTTATGTGTTATTAAAACAACTGTTGTTCTTGTTTTTTTACATATTTCATCTAATAACTTTAAAACTTGCTTACCTGTATTATAATCCAATGCTCCTGTTGGTTCATCACATAGTAATATTTTAGGTTTTTTTACTATTGCTCTTGCAATTGATACTCTTTGTTGTTCACCACCAGATAACTCATATGGATAATTATCACCTCTATTTACTAAACCAACCAATTCCAATGCTTTATTAGGATCTAAACTATCTTTTACTAAATCAGCTGCTAATTTAACATTTTCAAGAGCTGTTAAATTAGGAATTAAATTATAAAATTGAAATATAAAACCTACAACATTTCTTCTGTAAAGTGTTAAACTTTTATTGTCATACTTCACTATGTCATTTCCATCAACTATTACTTCACCTGATGTTGCAGTTTCAATTCCACCTAATATATTCAAAAGGGTGCTTTTACCAGCACCCGATGCACCCAAAATTACAGCAAATTCTCCTTCACTGATTTCAAAATTTATATCTTTATTGGCAGTTATAAAATTATATTTTTTATATAATTTATTTACTTTAATCAACTAAATTCCTTCTTTCAATTCAACTAATCTATCTATTACTTTTTGTATTCTAATTTTAAATACTCTTATTGCTTCTTTTCTTAAAGTATCTTTGTCTCTCTTTATTGCTACATAATGATTTCCACTTTTATCATCTCTAAATTTACCTATTTCTTCAGAATTTCTAGTATATTTATCAGCTATTTCATTTGCAAATTTATCCATTTGTACTTCATCAAAACCAGGACCTTTTACATTTGCATCAGCTAATAATTGATCAAATACTGAATTAACATACCCTCTTATTGCATTATGCATACCTCTTTCTGCATCTGTTCTTGCAGATATTTCTGATTTAGTAGCTTTTGATGCTACTGCTATATCATTATCAAAATCAAATCTATCTTTCACTTTATCTTCAATTTCTGATTTTTTAAAAAATTTATCATTAAATGTTCTATCACTTGATAATACCGTTGATGCGGAAATATTAAGTGAAACTGCCAATATTGATATAAGTAAATACTTTTTCATTTCTAACCTCCTACTATTATACTCTCTACTATTTTTAAATCACACTTTTCTAATAAATATTTCGTTGTCATTAAAATATTATCTATATTTTCATCTTTTTTATATAATAAATTTACTCTAGATATTTTTATAAATTCTTTCATAAAATCGATTATAGTATAATTTCCTTCAATTTTAAACGAAACACTTTTATTTATAAATATTACCAATTTAGTATATTTATTTCTTAAATTAAATATATCATTTCTAATTTCACACACATTTTTATTAGTATCTAAATTATAAATATGATATTCTTGAAATTTATCTTTGGGCATTTCACTTACGTTTACACCCACTACAAATTCTAATAAAGTTTGTATTTCTTTTCTTTTTCTAACTATATGATGCAATCTACAACGAGCCTCATATTTTTCAACATTTCCAATTAAAACTAATGGATCATCTTCAAAAGCAGGTTCCCCATCTATTAATCTTTGACTAGCATATGCTGATTTACCACACACTGTACAAATTGCAGATAATTTAGTAACTTCATCTGCTATTGCCATAAGTTCTGGTAAAGGTTTAAATGGTAATGCTCTAAAATCTTGGTCTAATCCAGCAACTATTACTCTTTTACCTAAATCAACACATTTTTTACAAAAATCTACTATCCCTTTTGGAAAAAATTGTATTTCATCTATCCCTATAACTTCTACATCGGGGTTTTGTGTTAATATATTTTCCATTTCATCTAAACTATTAATTGAATGAGCTGCAAAATTATTCTTATTATGTGAATAAATTCCATTTTCACCATATCTATTATCAATGCTGGGGCTAAAAACTAATATTTTTTGTTTTGCATAATTTGATCTTCTTAGTCTTCTAATTAGTTCTTCACTTTTCCCAGAAAACATACTCCCTGTTACTACTTCTAAACGCCCTATATATGTTTCCACTACATAAACCTCCATATTTTTTATTAATTATATTATATGATATATTATGTCTAAATGCAATTGATAAGTTAAAATATTTCACACAAATCTTTATCTATTATTATTTTATATATATTTTTTTGAATTTCATTATTTATACATTTTGGACTGGATAAATCCTAAAATAAATCACTAAATTCATCTTCAAATTCTTTTAATCCATCATTTTCTAAATAAAAAATAAAATCTTCTTTTTTATATTCATTAGAAATACCTGCATATGCATCATCAGAACAATAATATCCAAGTTTTCTTGCGACTTGTATTGCAAACTCTTTATATGCTTCACCAACAGCAGTTATAATATTACCATCTACTACAATAGGTTTATAAACAATATTTTTCTCATTAATAAATTTAAATTTCGTATTCATTTCAAAATACAAAGAATTAATAAAATTTTTATCTTTTAAAAGACCTGCTTTTGATAAGAATACTGGTCCTGCACAAATTGCTCCTATAATAAAATCATTATTTCCGTTAAAAGTTTTTAAAAAATCAGTTATTTTATCATCTCTCAATGAAATTCTAAGATCACTACATCCTGGTAATATAAGGCAATCATATTCTTTTATATTAAATTCATCAACAGTTTTATTAGGCACTATAAGAAAGCCTTCCTCAGATTTAATAATATCTTTACTTGTAGAAAATGTAACAGTTAAAGTATCATAATACCATCTAAATAAAGCAGATAAATTTGCTATTTCCTGAAAACTAAATTCATGATATATAAGTAAAGCAATTTTTTTATTCATTATTTAAACTCCAATCTTATCTATTCAGTCTATTCTACATAACAAATAATAATTATTTATTATTTGTTATGAATATATTATTCAACAAATTAAAATATTTCACACAAATCTTTATCTATTACTATTTTATATTCATTTTCAATTTTTTCACTTATATTATTTTCAAATAATATTAGATTGAATTTATTATATGTACAATATTTATATATTTCTTTTATTTCTTCATTAGAAAAAAAAGTTTTTAAATTTATAAATATAAAAAAATTTATTCCTGTTAAATCATTTAATAATTTCATATAATCTAGTATTTTATAAGATAAATTTTCCTCTTCTTCCAATTTTAAAGTAACTGATTTAAATAAATCAGTTAGTGCAATTGTATCTGACATTGTAAATGAATAATTACTATTAGATAAAATATCAAAAATATATTTTTTTATTTTATTTGTTATATTTAATGTTTCATCGTATTTTTCTTCTAATGCTATACTAGATATTTTTTTATATATTTTATTAATTTCTTTATTTATATTTATATTCAACAAATCAGATATAACTATACTGTTGCTAGACATACTTAAATCTTCACATTTGTTTTTTGATAATATAAACAAATCACTTTTATCAATATTATTTACTAATTCATTACATATTTTTCTAAAAAATACATTATCTTCTATTACTATAGTATTTATTAAATTTTTTTCAAAATCTATTTCAAAATCATATAAATTAAATCTAAATTCCATATATTCCTCACAATATTACTATTCTCTCATCTGTATCAAATATATTTTCAGATTTATTTCCTAATAAATACTCCATTTTTTGATACTGTTTTTCTGTTATATTTAAAACACATATAAGTCCTTCACTTGGTTTGTTTTTTTCAACTTTCTCTTGTAACAATTTTGTATTTGTATTATTAAGTAATAATTTAGTATATACTGATTCTTGTAACATTAAAAATCCATTTTGAATTAAAAATTTCCTAAAATCTCTATATTCTTTCATATTCTTTTTTGTCAATGTTGGTAAATCAAAAAATAATAACATTCTCATAAATCTATAACTCATTATATATTTTCACTTTTAATAACTCATTGCTATTAATTGCATCTAATATAGTTTTAACATATATTTTTATAGCATCCGGAACATAATATTCTTTATTATCAATTTTTACTTTATTCTTAAATATACTAAGCATTATCTTCTTCTCCTCTGAACCAAATTTTTTAAAATTATTATTATAAACTATCTTATCAATTAATGGTCTAAATACTTCAACTAAATCAGATGTTAAATTAAATTTATTAAATTGATTAGAATGAAATATACCTAATTGTGTTAAGTACCCATTATTTATTATTTCTTTACTAATAGTAGACGTTAATAAATGATAACCATAATTTAATGCCTTATTAATAGCATTTTCTTCACGTCTTGAAAAATTTTTACCAAATAATGCATTAAAATATACCTTAGCAGCATGTGCTTCTCTATTTGTAATATCATTATATTCTAATTCCATTTGATATTTTTCTAATAATTTGTACTCAGATTTATTTAAAAACTTTAAAAAATCTTTTTGTTTCCCTATTTTTTCATACACTAACCTAGTCCATATACTTTCTTTTGTACTTTGTTTCCAATTAAATTGTTGATTTATTTTAGTATATGTATCATGTGAGCCATATAAAGAACTAATTTCAAAAAAAGGGTCAGACTTTTCATCACAGAAAATAATTTTAACCTTATTTTTAACTAATTCACACAATAACGCACATGTTACTGATATTGCTGTTGACTCTAAAATCAATGTATCAAGTTCAGTAATGTTAAGACAATATACTTCATCTTGTTTTCTAATTATTACATTATTGTACTTTAAGTCTAGTTTACTCCTATTTCCTATAACTACTGTTCTCCAACCCATAATATTTCCTTATATTTTTGTTTTTTTAACAAATAATCCTGTTATTGATTCATCTAATAAATAAGCATCTAATTTAAGTAATGTTGATGAAGAAAGTTGTATAATTCCCTCTATTGCCGAAAAAGAAATTTTTTCTTTACTATATTCATTAAATATTTTTTCAAATTCTTTCATATTAACAACACCCTTTGATCCAGTACCTAACATTTTAACTATATTTACTATAAATTTAGCTTTATTATATAAATCTATTTTTTCAAATATATCAATTAAATTAAAATATTTGATTGATAAATTTGGTTTTTTAGAATTAATATATATTTTGGAAGCTAACTTTTTACATATACTTTTATACAACTGATTGAATTCAATATCATACCTCTTAATTGCTTCTTCATAAATTTCATTTTTATTTTTATTTTCATCTCTTTTTAAAAAGGATACTATATATTTATCAGAATCTTTCTTATTTTTTTCTAAAAAATTAATAGCATTCTTTAATATTTTGGTATTTTTTTTATCTAACAATAATGAAAATTCATTATTTAATTTAAAAATTAAATTACTTGAAACAAATGCTATACTGTAAATAAAGTCATCTACAATTAATTTTTGTCCTATTTTCATTTTTCTAATAGATTTTATATTCTTAATTCCTTTATTTTCTTCAAGATATTTAAATTTATCATGTGAATTTTCAAATTTATTTTTTTCTTTTATTAAAATTTTTGCTATTTTCTTAACTTTTTCCCCATTTTCTTCGCAATTTATTAAAAGAAAATATGCATTTTTTAAAGATTTATAATATCCATATTTTTCATTAATGTTTTCATCATTACCTGAATAATTTTTCGGAATATTTACTTGTATTTCAGTACCACTACCTTTTGGACTACCCTTTTTATATATGGTTGCATCAAATAGTTCTCCACTTCCAATTTGACTTAATCTTGTTACATTAACATCATTTCTATCAACTATTTTTAAAACATTTTCTCTTATATCATCGTTCCAAATAATTTTATTATCATTCTTTATGTCTTTTACTTCTCTTTCATAAATTTTTGACATATTATACTTAAACTCATCATTTTTTTCTTTTAATTTTTTCATATAAATATATGGATTTTTAGTAAATTTAGTATCAAATATATTCCCACATACAATATTTAAATATGCATCTTTAGCATGATGAAAATCATTTAATTCTCTACATTTAATTATGTCATATTGACTCCTAAAATTACTTACATTACCTGCTTTTGCATACACAATATCAGATTTATTATAAATATTTTTCAATATTGAAATAACTTCATTAGTTGCTTGACTTGTTGTTACTAATTGTCTAGCAATAAATCCTGATAATTCTGTATCAGTTAATTTATTTTGTCTAATTAATCTTTCATATTTAATTTTTGATATTAAGTTTGTATCTAACAATCTTTTCCAATATTTCTTCATTTTTTGTTGAATATCTAAATCTAATGGATATTCATTTGTTTTTTTAGCATTTATATTTTTTAAAACCAATACTGTATTATTTATACTATCATCTTTAATAATTGATTGTGGTAAAATATGATCTATATCATAAATATTTGAATCAAATAAATTAGATAATTCTATTTTTTCATCTGAATACATACATTTACCTAGTTGCATAAAATATAGGTAAAGTTTTTGTTGTCTTAATCTGTTATTATCAAATTCACTAATTTTACCTTTCATATCATTAATTTGTTCTTGCAAATCTATATTGGCTTCATACATACTTTCATATATATTAAGTATTTGCTCTTTTCTAGGTATAGTTTTCGTCTTATCTGCACCCGTATTTCCTTCTCTAGCAGTTTCAATAAATATTTTTTTAGGTTCTTTACCTGTTATTTCAACTATTTCTTGTATGATTCTTATACTTTGTATAATTGCCCTTTTAACTGAAGGAGATACATAAGATTCATCAACTAATTCTTTATATGATTTTTCTTTATTAAATTCAGAATTTAATATCTGTATTTTCTTTTCTAAATCAAATTTTTTAGACATTAATTCCATAATATTCATATTTGTTTTTCTTAATGCTTGAATTACACTATCATATTGTTCTCCAGTTTCAAGATTTACAAAATCAAGCCCAGATAATAATTTTCTTGATAATCTACCAAAAGTTCCTATGCTTATGTTTTTAATTTTATTAAGTTCCTCTTTTGACAATTCTAAATCTGAATATTTTGAATTAAATTTATTCATAAATAATTTTAAATCTTTACCATATAGACATTTCCAAGTTATAACATCTTCTACCATATTAACATATCTATCTTCTTCTATTTTATTCCCTAAAATATTCTTAAATTTAATATACGTAGATAACTTAGCATTAAATTTACCATCAATACCTGTTATAACAGAATCTTTACTTGAGATATTATTTATAACTAAAAAATCTTTAAATTTTTTCAATGTAACATTATTTTCTTTTTTAAATAAATAATTAATAATATTTTCTTTATCTTGTACAGATAAAAAATTAGAATCTATTTTTACCTTGTTTAATTCATTTAATAAAATATATTCTTCATATAATAAAGAATTTTTAGGAATTACTTTTTCATTTTTTAAATAAGTACAGTTATTTATCAAATTTTTAATAAAATTTTCTGCTGAAGCTTCTAAATCAACTTTTTCACTAAAATTCCATGGTTTTATAGCACCATCACTTTTTCTAACAAACCACGCTTTATCACTATTTTTATTTAATGGTCCAACATAATATGGAATCCTAAATCTGAAAATAGATAATATTTTTTCTTTATTTTCTTTTATAAAATTATAATGTTTACTTTGATTTTCTAATATTTTTTCTAATTCTACTTCATGAACTTGATAAGGTAAAACTCCGTTTTTATTAGTTTTTTGTTTTGGTAATATTTTTTGTTCTTTTGCTCTATCTAATAAATTTTCATAGATTTTTTTATCTTCTTCATCTATATTTTTTATTTTTTCTAATATTGATTTTGTTTTTTCACTTAATTCATCTATACTTGATTTTTTCACTAATTTATTATAATCATCTCTACTATAATATTTTTTCATTATATATTTCAAATTTTTTAAATCTTTTTTATATGTCTCATATTCTTTGACTTTTGATTCTGAAATATATTTACTACCATGTAATATATTTTTTAATATTCTAAAATCATACATTGCTTTACAAATATCTAATAGAGTTATGTTTTCTTCTCCAAGAATTCCAAAGTATATATCTTTTACTTCATCATAAATACTATCATCAAATGATATATCTTTTTTTTCAGCTTCTTTATATTCATCAGTAGCGTATAAATCAGATAATTTTACCTTTGAACCTATTGACAATTTAAATATTGAAATCAACTGATTATTTTTATCAAATATTTTTTTGAACTCTCTTGTTTTATCTAATTTACCAGATTTTTTATCTAATAATATTTTTTCAATTTCATTGATAAGATTTAAATTAAGTTCTATTCCAAATTTCTCATAAACATATTCACTTAATTTAATAAATATAGATTCAAATTCTTGTATTTCAGTTAAATTTTGACCCTCGAATAAAAAATGTCCCCTTTTTTTCAATATATTATGAAGTGCTAAATAAATAAATCTAATATCTTTTTTTTCAGTATTTTCTACTAATTCTTTTCTTAAATGATAAATTGTTGGATATTTTTCATAAAAATTAATATCAGTAAAATTTTTATCATTAAATAAAGTATATTTTTCATTTATACTTTTATCTTCTAAATGTAATGTACTCTCTTTTAATCTTTGTAAAAAATTTTTATCTATTTTAGAGATTTCATTTTCAAAAATTTCATTTAATAAATCTAATCTATATTTTCTCCTTTTTAATCTTCTTCTTGAATTTCTAAATATTCTTCTTTCCGCAGCAGTTTTTGCTTCATCAAATAGTCTACTTCCCCACATTCTTTTTCCATTAAATTTAAATATATTATACTTTTCATCAGTAACTGCCCATCCTACTGAATTAGTCCCTATATCTAAACCAATATAATAATTTGGAAATTTTTGTTTAATTTTCAAAATTATTCTCCCCTTTCATTTCAAAAAACTTGACATTTCCAAATTTTTTGATATAATATTATTAAATAACATACTGAGTTCAAATAAAAATTTTTGAACCCGCATATGTGAATATGCTAACTTCTGAATAGTCAGAAGTTTTTTTATTTTATATTTATAATCATAAACCTAATAAAATATTAGGATTTTTTTATTTTTAGTTTATAAGGTACATCTTAAACCTCAATTTGAGGTTTAAGACACCTTTAAAATAACATACTTCTCAAACCGCTACTCTATTGTAGGTTTTTTCGAAGTTGTTTAAGACACCTTTAAAATAACATACTTCTCAAACAATAAAATTATCGCCATTTAACAAAAAATAGTTTAAGACACCTTTAAAATAACATACTTCTCAAACGTCTTGATTTATATATTGTTTAATTCTATTGTTTAAGACACCTTTAAAATAACATACTTCTCAAACACTTTCAAGTATGTCGCATTCTACTGATACGTTTAAGACACCTTTAAAATAACATACTTCTCAAACAACAAAACCTTGTCAAAAGGTTATTATAAGGTTTAAGACACCTTTAAAATAACATACTTCTCAAACATTATATATTTTCTCTTTATTAATCTGCATGTTTAAGACACCTTTAAAATAACATACTTCTCAAACAAAGTATATTTTTTTATTCAATGTTAAAAAGTTTAAGACACCTTTAAAATAACATACTTCTCAAACAGAACCTATAATAAACAATATCAAAGATTTGTTTAAGACACCTTTAAAATAACATACTTCTCAAACCTTTCTTTGTGTATGTCTAAATTTCTCAATGTTTAAGACACCTTTAAAATAACATACTTCTCAAACGAACTTAACTATTCAAAGGAAAACAGAACAGTTTAAGACACCTTTAAAATAACATACTTCTCAAACTGTGGTATAATTTGGCTACCATCTGGTAAAGTTTAAGACACCTTTAAAATAACATACTTCTCAAACTTCCAACTACTCCAAGTGTTATTTTTATACGTTTAAGACACCTTTAAAATAACATACTTCTCAAACTCGTGAGTTTGTTTATTATTGTATATTTCAGTTTAAGACACCTTTAAAATAACATACTTCTCAAACATTATCTCATTTTTATATTAATTTATAATTGTTTAAGACACCTTTAAAATAACATACTTCTCAAACTGCGAGAAAGAGAGGACAACGCAGTTCAAGTTTAAGACACCTTTAAAATAACATACTTCTCAAACGAGATAATTTATACATATTTAATCTCCTTTGTTTAAGACACCTTTAAAATAACATACTTCTCAAACAATGAAAATATAAGAATGTCAAAGTAATGGGTTTAAGACACCTTTAAAATAACATACTTCTCAAACCACCTGGTTTTTATTCAAGTCAGTTATAAGGTTTAAGACACCTTTAAAATAACATACTTCTCAAACAGTCAATGTCAATTCTCGTTCAACATTTTCGTTTAAGACACCTTTAAAATAACATACTTCTCAAACATTTTTATGTTAAATATACTTTTTTATACAGTTTAAGACACCTTTAAAATAACATACTTCTCAAACAAGATTTAGAATAGTAACCTAATAATATCTGTTTAAGACACCTTTAAAATAACATACTTCTCAAACCAAAGATTTTAGAAAAGCAAATTCAGTTGCGTTTAAGACACCTTTAAAATAACATACTTCTCAAACTCGCATTGTTGCGTTTATTTTTTTTCTTATGTTTAAGACACCTTTAAAATAACATACTTCTCAAACGAGATAATTTATACATATTTAATCTCCTTTGTTTAAGACACCTTTAAAATAACATACTTCTCAAACTAAAGAGATAATGGAATATAAAAGGTATAAGTTTAAGACACCTTTAAAATAACATACTTCTCAAACCTTTTCTTGTTGTTCTATGTTGTCATTATTGTTTAAGACACCTTTAAAATAACATACTTCTCAAACAAGATTTAGAATAGTAACCTAATAATATCTGTTTAAGACACCTTTAAAATAACATACTTCTCAAACTTTTCATGTCGGCATTGACACTTATAAAATGTTTAAGACACCTTTAAAATAACATACTTCTCAAACTATAACCTAAAACCATTATAAATATTAAGTGTTTAAGACACCTTTAAAATAACATACTTCTCAAACTTTAGTTTTAGATATAATTTAAGTTATTTTGTTTAAGACACCTTTAAAATAACATACTTCTCAAACATTTACTTGATAAAGGGTATACAGAAGAAAGTTTAAGACACCTTTAAAATAACATACTTCTCAAACAAGGTAAAGAAAAATAACTTAAATTATATCGTTTAAGACACCTTTAAAATAACATACTTCTCAAACAGAAAAAGGCTAATATGAACCATGAATAGTGTTTAAGACACCTTTAAAATAACATACTTCTCAAACAGTAAATTTGATGGTTTAGCACAATACAATGTTTAAGACACCTTTAAAATAACATACTTCTCAAACATATATAAAGACACTTTTATTAATATTTTTGTTTAAGACACCTTTAAAATAACATACTTCTCAAACATAATTGTAAAAGAGAATTTGACAAAAACGGTTTAAGACACCTTTAAAATAACATACTTCTCAAACAACCATCAACTTAATTACCTTTTTTATTAGGTTTAAGACACCTTTAAAATAACATACTTCTCAAACATTTACTTGATAAAGGGTATACAGAAGAAAGTTTAAGACACCTTTAAAATAACATACTTCTCAAACAAGGTAAAGAAAAATAACTTAAATTATATCGTTTAAGACACCTTTAAAATAACATACTTCTCAAACTCAGCCATTTCAACAGTTACTTTATATGAAGTTTAAGACACCTTTAAAATAACATACTTCTCAAACAGAAAAAGGCTAATATGAACCATGAATAGTGTTTAAGACACCTTTAAAATAACATACTTCTCAAACTAATCCTTCTGTTGATATTATCATTTTAGCGTTTAAGACACCTTTAAAATAACATACTTCTCAAACATAACAATATACACTATTAACAACTATATAGTTTAAGACACCTTTAAAATAACATACTTCTCAAACCATCGCTTCATCATAGTCTACTATCTCGTAGTTTAAGACACCTTTAAAATAACATACTTCTCAAACTTGATTTATTTTATAACTTTAATTAAAATCGTTTAAGACACCTTTAAAATAACATACTTCTCAAACAGATGCTCTTTTAAACTTTTTATACTCACTGTTTAAGACACCTTTAAAATAACATACTTCTCAAACTATATTATATTTGCTTTTTGCTAAGTTCAGTTTAAGGCATCTTTAAAATAACATACTTCTCAAACATTCCATTCTGTTAAGAATAGCAGTGAAATATTTAAGATACCTTTAAAATAACATATTTCTTAAACTATCTTTATCAACTTCTTAATATCTATATCTTTAAGATTATTTTGTTATTTTTTTCATAATATATAGTATTTTATACCACATTATTTAATTTTTATCAATACTAAAAAAATTAAATATGATTTTTTACAATAATTTCAAAATTGTTTTATATAACATATCAACTTAATTAAGTCTATTCATACTTGTAAAAATAGTCATTTTTCTTTTGTATTTAGTCTTTACTAATTCATAAACTCCTATTTATTTTTATATACAAAAAAACATGCACATTATTTTTCACAATTAGTTTTATGTTAAATAGTACATGTTTTATTCTTTTTTATTTTTTTATCTTAATTAATAACTTAGTATTTTTATATATTCCATACCCTAAACATATATATATAACAAAATACCATATATTTCTTAATATTATAATTTTACTATGTAATGAAAAAATAGTATTAAATATATTATAAATATCACTATTGGCTTTTATTTCAATAATAACATTATTAAGAACTTTATTATAATCTAATAAATTTTTTAATTCCATATTTTTAAGCATATCCATTATATTTATAAAAGTTTTATTATTTACGCTAAAATCTATATTATTTTTTAATTGTATAAGTTTTATTGCATATATCACTAATATAAGTATTAGTGAAATTATAAAAAGTGTCATAACATACATTATATTTTTATGATATGATTTAATTTTTTTCACTTCATCTATTTTTATAATATCAGTATCATCAGTAACATTTCTTAAATTTTTAAATATAAAATAATTCACTATATAAAATATAAAAAGTTCAACAATTAGTATAATTACTATAGTTATTATTAACACTATAATTCTATATTTATAAAACCCAAATAAATCATTATTAAAAAGTTTTTCTATAAATTTTAAATCAGGTAATAAATTATCTTTTATAACTGAAATAAAAATCCTAGATTGTAAAAATAATAATATTAATATAAATATAAATATATTCCATATCATACTTATTATTGATATATTTTTTAATTTATTAGTATTCATAAAATTCCTTCCAAAAAAGAGTTTAGTTTGCTCTTTCTAAATATTCACCTGTCCTTGTATCTATTTTAATCTTGTCTCCTATTTGAACAAATAAAGGAACTTGTAATTCATACCCATTTGCTATACTTGCAGGTTTTGTTGCTCTACCTATTGTATCACCTTTAAGACCTGGTTCTGTATATGTGATTTCTCTTATTACAGTATTAGGTAATTCTATACCTACTGGTCTTTCTTCATACATTAATACTTGTATTTCCATTTCTTCTTCTAAAAAATTAACTGCATCTTCTAAATCTTCTTTTCTCAAAACAATTTGATCAAAAGTTTCTTGATTCATAAAATTATAGTCTCCATCCATTTCATATAGAAATTGCATTTGATATCTATCTAAAATTATATCATCAAATATTTCGGTAGTTAATACTGTGATTTCTTGAACCTTACTACTTATCAAATCTTTAATTTTAAATTTCATCTCAGCTGCTCTTGCTTTTTTACCAGATGTAGATTGATGTCTATCAGCTTTTAAAATAATGTATGGTACTCCATCCTTTCTATATGTATTTCCTTGTCTTAAATCCATTGCTGGTTTCATATTTCCTCCTTTTAAAACATACGCTTGTATGTGTTTTTTTCATTATTTATATTTGTTTTTGAACCGTGTCCTGGATACACTTCCATGTCTCCATTTAATTTTAACAAACTACTTAAAGTTTCTTTCATTTCATCTATATTGCCTGTTGGAAAATCTGTTCTTCCGTATGTATTTTTAAACATTGTATCACCTGTAAAAATTCTATTATTTTTTTCATCTAAATAGCAAAAACTTCCTTTTGTATGACCAGGTGTACTTAAACATTTTAGATTAAAAATTTCTTCATTTCCTTTTAATCCTATAATAGTATATTTTTCACTTAATTTATATTCTAAATTAACCCATTTTGATAACGAATAGTCATGGTCATATAAAAATTTAATATCTTCTTCTCCCATATATACTGGTACATTTTTATAATTTAAAATACTTTCTAGTCCTAAAATATGATCAAAATGCCCATGAGTCAAAAATATCATTTTTAAATCTAAATTTTCTTTCTCTATATATTCAATAACTTCATCCATCTTTGGATTTCCTGAATCTATTATAACACATTCCTTATTCTCGTTTTCTAACAAGTATATATTTGCATCTAATATTGGGCTTATAAATATTTTTAACTTCATATTAACTTTCCTTATCATTTTTTATATTCAAATTATTAAAATTAGGATTTACTTGTAAATCTATAATATTAAATGGTAATTCTATTCCTTTAGCATCAAATTCAGTTTTTATTGATTCATTTAAATAATATTTAGCTGCTAAATAATTTGTAGGTTTAACATGAACCTTAATATCAAAATTAAGTGATGAAGCCCCTATCTCAGCCATACCAATTAAATAAGGTTTTTTATCTACTTCAAACAAATCTTCTTTTCTTTTAAATATTATTTCTTTTATTGTTTGTTTAACTTCTTCTATATTACTTCCGTAGCCTACACCAACTTTTATATCTAATCTTCTATATGTATGTACACTTATATTTTTTAATTCTGAATTTATTATAGAACCATTTGGTATTATAACTTCTTCATTTGAATAATTAATCAAATAAGTGTAAAAAATTTCAATTTTAGTAACTCTACCCTCGTAACCTGCATATATTATTATATCGCCCACTACAAATGGTTTAAATACTAATATTATCATTCCACCAAACATATTCCCTAATGTATCTTTAAAAGCAAAACCAAATACTAATGCAAATGCACTAATTATTGCTCCAAATTTTTGAAGATCTATACCAAGTAAATCTAAAATTGTAAAGATTATAATAATATCAATTACAAATCTAGTGATAGAATTTAAAAAAGTTATTAATCCATGATTATCTTTAAATATTCTTGTATACAATTTATTAAAAAATGTAGATAAATATCTCTTTATCGGTTTATACAATATAAACAGTATTATTGCTGGTAATATATTAAAAAGATTCTTTTCAATATACAATAGTATCTCATTTAAACTTAAATATTCACTTATACTTCTCATTATTCTAACTCCTTATACATTAAACCTAAAATACATTACGTCTCCGTCTTGTACTATATATTCTTTTCCCTCTAATCTCATATCAGCATTAATTTTTGATTTTTGCCAACCTTCATTTTCAATAAACTTATCAAAATCAACAACTTCTGCTCTAATAAATCCTTTTTGTATGTCAGTATGTATTTCTGCTGCTGAATTTTGTGCATTAGTTCCTTTTGTAATAGTCCATGCTCTAACTTCTTTTTCACCTGCTGTAAAAAAAGTTATTAAACCTAATAGTCTATATCCTGTTGATATTAATCTATTAAGACTTGGTTCACTTACTCCTAAACTTTCTAAAAATTCTTTTCTTAATTCTTCATCTTCTATTTCTATAAGTTCAGCTTCAACTTTTGCTGAAAATATAACTATTTCAATTTCTTTATCCTTGATATATTCTCTTACTTTTTTTACATACTTATTGTCAACATGACTTGCTAAATCTTCTTCTGAAACATTAAGTGCATACATCATAGGTTTTATTGTTAAAAATTGATACACATTTATAAGTTCTAATTCATTTTCATCCAATTCTAACGAAGATAATAATTTTTCGTTTTCTAAATGTTTCATACATTTTTCTAAAGTTTCTACCAATAATTTAGCATTCTTATCTCCACTTTTAGCCAATTTAGAATTTTTTTGTCTTGCCTTTTCAATAGTTTCTATGTCTGCAAAAATTAACTCTAAATTTATAGTTTCAATGTCTCTTATAGGATCAACACTACCATCAACATGTATTATATCATCATTTTCAAAGCATCTAACAACTTGACATATAGCTTGTGTATTTCTTATATTAGTTAAAAATTTATTCCCTAAGCCTTCTCCTTTTGATGCCCCTTTTACTAATCCTGCTATATCAACAAATTTTACTGTTGCTGATACAGTAGATTTTGGGTTTACTAATTTTATTAATTTATCCATTCTATAATCTGGTACTGGAACCGTTCCTACATTAGGCTCTATTGTTGCAAATGGATAATTTGCTGCTAATGCATTACTAGACTTAGTTATTGCATTAAATAAGGTTGATTTCCCAACATTTGGTAATCCTACTATACCTATTCCTATCATTTTGTTATCTCCTTCAATACTTTTATTAATTCTCTTTTTTTCTCTTTTGATAATTTTGATATATATTCTATATCATATATAGGTACTAATTTTTTACCATAAAATCCGAAAATTTTACCTACATTTTTTAATATATCTATATTTGTCTCTTTTTTAGTATAATATTTGTATAAATAATTAAAAATATCTTCTCCTATACTTACTATATATTCAGGCTCTATCAAATATATTTCCTTTAAAAATATAGACATTGCATATTTTCTTTTGTCATAATCAATACTTTGCATTTTATTATAGTATTTATTAAGACAAGTAAAATAACATTCTTTTATATCTATTTTAGCAAAATCAAATATTACTTTTAATTTTTCATACTCAAAACTATCTAATATTCCTCTTTTTTCAAACATGCTATGAGTAACTTTATCAAAAACTATAACTACTTTAGCTTTTTCGTTTCCTATTCCATGTACAGGTTCTTGGTCTATATTTAAATAATTACATTCTTCATATAATTTAATATCTTTTTCTATTTCATTCCACATATTCTATACCTACTTATCTAATTTATATAATTTTGTTGGTTCTTGTGTACTTACTATTATATCTGTATGTGATAATACACTTTTTCTTGCTGTATCTAATGCTATTTCAGGTCTATTATTATCTGAACTTAAATGAAGCAAAATAATTTTTTTTAATTTATTATTTGATACGTCATGAAATAATTTTGATGCTTCAGCATTTGAAATATGACCTACATTACTTTTAACTCTATTTTTTAAAGTCCAAGGATAATCTCCACCTAGTAACATATCTACATCATAATTACTCTCAAAAGCCAATATATCGCTTTCCATACATGCCATTTTAACAATATTTGTTATTTTACCTATGTCAGTTACATAAGTTAATTTCTTATTTCTATAATGAAAACTATACCCTAAATTATGTGCTGAATCATGCATTACATCAAAATTTTCAATTAGTATATTATCAAAAAAAATCTTTTTATCTTCTAATAAATTAATTTTTGAAATATCGATTTTACCCATTTTATGTAATACTTCATTAAGTGATTTCTTATTAACATATAAAGGAATATCATATTTTCTTGAAATTGCACCAAAAGATTTTATGTGATCACCATGATCGTGTGTTACAAATATTGCATCAATATTTTCTAAACTTTCATTTATTGTAGATAGCTTTTCATTTATTTTTTTCATACTATAACCAACATCAACTAAGATTTTTTTTCCACCTATTTCTATAAAACTCGAATTTCCTGCACTTCCACTACCTAGTACTGATATTTTCAACTTTACTAATCTCACTTTCTATACTATTTATTGCACCTATGTATACTATGCTTATTACTATTAATATAAATAATACTCTTTTAATAATTTTTTTTACCATAATATTTCTTCATCTTCTTCCATTTTATTAAATTTAGATATGCTATTTCTTTGTTTTATTAACACATTCTCAGGTGCAGTTATACTAATATTAAACTCGCCTTTTTTTACTTCTATAAACCCTAGCCCACCTATACTTAAATCGTAGCCTTTTTCTAAAATAATATCTTTTGTTATAAAAGTATTTTTCAGATATTCTTCTGTTTCTTCTTTTGATAATAATTTAAAAAAATCTCTATTTAAAAGTTCAGAATATTTTTCTTTACTAGTTACATGAAACTCTATATTTTTTGAAGCAAAAACTTGTATTTCACAATCAGAATTTACTCTAAAATAAACTAAATTTGATAACATAAAATACTGATTTTCTTTTAATTTAAATGTTTTTCTTGAAATTTCTTTATTAGGTACTAACTTAACTGCCTTTTTAGGATTTAATAAACTTTGAATTCTACCTTCAGGTATAAGTCCAGGTGTATCATAAAAAGTAATAGTAATATCTTTAAATTTAATCTTATTTTTTATACTTCCTTTTGTTGTTCCTGAAAATTTAGAAACTGTTAAATTATTTTTATTAAGTAATCTATTTAATATTGAAGATTTTCCTACATTAGATGCTCCAATAACAGCAACCTTTATATCCTTTTTATCTCTTGCCATAGTTTTAAGCTTTTTTAATATTCCATTTAAACCAAAATTTGACTTTGCTGAGATATATGATTCTTGTTCTGGAAAAATATTTTCATCTATTAAAATATTTTTAAACCATCTTGCAATTTCAGTTTTAACATAATATTTAGGTAATAAATCTATTTTATTAAGAACAACAAATACACGGTTATTCTCTAATAAATCTAAAATTTCATTAGTCATTGATGGCTCTAAATCTATTGCATCAAAAATAGGCATAACTATATCTACATTACTTATTGTCTTTCTAACAATTTCCGAATAAAGATTTTTATCTTCTGTTTCATTAGGTATTTCAGAATAATTTTTTAATCTGAAACATCTTCTACATATTAATTTATCTCCTAATAAATATTTTTCAATAGGAATATACCCTTTTTTATTTATATCTTCTGTTTGCAATATTTCTGCACAACCTGTACATATTTTTGTACTCATTTTTCACCTCTAAAATTTCTATAACTCCTAGTAATTATATCATATTTTAAATCAAATAAAAAGTGGACATTGAGATTATTTGTGCTATAATATTTATGAGGTGATAATTTTGGAAAAAATAGTTTACGATTTATTAAATGATTTAGGTATAAAGTATAGTAATCAAATACATGAGGCTATAACTTCAGTTAGAGATACTGATATTAAATTAGAAGGACAACAAGTTAAAAACTTAGTTTTAAAAGCGAAAAAAACAAACAATCTATATCTTATAATACTAAAAGATGAAAAAATGGCAAATTTAGGGAAATTAGCTGAAATTTTAGAAGAAAAACGACTATCATTTGCAAATGATGAAATTTTAGAAGAATTACTACATTGTAAAGCGGGTACTGTTACTGCATTTGGACTTATGTTTGATAAAGAGTGTAAAATTAATGTTATAATTGACGATGAAATTGATCAAAATCTTACAGTAGGTTTCCATCCATTTATAAATACAAAAACAACTGATATACAATTCAAAGATTTTATGAAATTTTTAGAGCATGTTAATCATAAGCCTAAATTTATAAATGTTGGTTAATTAGAAAAGGGGCTGTTGCAAATT